>DAIDHB010000407.1 GCA_027452145.1 Planctomycetales bacterium | reverse complement strand
CAAAGTAGGCCGTAAATCGCCTGTGGCTATGAACAGTCGGCCGAGTCAGCTACGATCAACCAACGTGTCTGAAACCCGTGAGAATGGTGGCTGGTTTTGAAGCGCCCACGAGTGGCTGGTTTTGAAGCGCCCGGTGACACTTCCACTTCAGCGTCGTGGTAGGCGGTGGCGATTCGAATACTCTCAACATGACCTGGACCTTCGATCCGCCGTCACCGACAGAAGCACCCGAGCCGACGGTCCTCGCCACGCTTGTCATCGGTTTGGTCGCAACCTATCTCCGCCGCCGGATCGGGAAGCAGGAATCTCCTCCCAGCGCCGGGACCTCGTGAGCTCGCGCGATCCCCGGCCGTCAACGACCTCGCCGTTGCGCGGGGGCTATCGCGCGCCAGGCCTGTTCCCGGGCAAGCTCGCAGGGACCCGGCTCCGCCTGCTCGGGTTCGACGCGTCGAAGTACTGGTCGCCGGTGATCTGGGTGCTCGCCGAGAGGCCGGCGGATCAACGGCACGAACTTGTCGCCGGCAGCGCAGCCGTCCCTGCCGCCGCCGGTGTCTGATAGGCCGAGGCTTCCGAGAACCTCGAGGCACTTCCCCACTCTTCGAGCCGGTGACCCGCTGCGGTCACGCGCGGCCGGAATCAGGCCGGCGGGGTATCCGGCATCTGCGGATACGAGTCGGTCGTCGAGTCGAGCCGGCGCTCCTCGAGGTGCGAGTCGGAACGGCCGCCGACCTCATAGCGGGCGACGACGATCGTCACATTGTCCTTGCCGCCGCGGCGCAGGGCCTCGTCGAGCAGTTGCTGCGCGGCGACGCGGGGGTCGGGATTCCTGGCCAGGATTCGTCCGATGGTGAGGTCGTCGACCATCTCGTTGAGGCCGTCGCTGCAAAGCACCAGTCGGTCGCCGTCGTTGATCCGCAGCCAGCGGAGATCGGCCTTGACCTTGCCGTTGTGGCCGCCGAGGTAGTTGGTCAGGGCGTTGCGCTTGACGTGGTGCCGGACCTCATTCGGGGGGATGTAGCCGGCGTCGGCCATCGCCTGTGCGACGGTGTGGTCCTTGGTGAGCTGGGTCAGGACGTCCTCGCGGTAGAGGTACACCCGCGAGTCGCCGAGGTGGACGATGAACAGGTCGATCCCCATGCTGTAGGCGGCCGTCAGCGTGGTGCCCATGCCCAGCAGCCGGCGGTCGCTGGCGCTCTGCTCGGTGAGCGTCCGGTCGATCTCGCGGAGGTCGGCCGTGATCTGGCCGAAGAACTCGCGGACCACCCGCTGATTCACGCGGAAGCCCCATTTCTCCGAGCGCTGGAACAGTTTCAGGCTGGTGCTGATCGCCAGCCGGCTGGCGACCTCGCCGGCCGCCATGCCGCCCATGCCGTCGGCGACGATGAAGAGATACCCGTCCTCGCCGGTGTACGTCGGGAGGCTCTCCGACGGCATGTTGGTCTGGAGGATCTCCTGCTGTCGGCTCACCCGCGAGACGAGGTAATGGTCCTCGTTGCGCGAGCGGACGCGTCCGGTATGCGACACGGCACCGATCTCGGCGCGGACGTCCGTCGCGGCCGGCTTCGGGAGGTTTGTCTCGCTCGCCGAGGGCGAAATCAGCACGTCGTACTCGGCCGTCTCGATTTCGGGTGGCTTCGACATCGGCGACGGCTCCGCGAGAGGTGGGTTTGGCTTCCGGGGCCGAGGGTCATGAGGTCGAACTGGCTTCCGGAGCCGAGGGTTATTATGCCGATATGCGAAGCCCGCGGTAAAGTCATCACGGCCGTGCGAAACGGCATTGTCGACCGGCGCGAGGGATTTCGGCAACCCCGCCGCACCGGGGCAAGTCGCCGCCGGTTGACGCGGGATGTTATAGTTGAAGTGTACTCCCTTTCGGCCAGGACGAGCTGAGGGAGCGGTCGAGCCGGGCTCATCGCTCGGCCCAACTTCCTGCCTGTAGAGGGTTTCCGAGATGTGCGGCATTGCCGGTGCGATCGACCTGGAGGGTCGCCGGGAGTTCCCCGCGGCCCGCCTGCTGGGGATGACCGGCGCGATCGCGCATCGCGGTCCGGACGACGAGCAGATCCACATCGAGCCGGGCGTGGCGCTGGGAGCGCGCCGGCTGTCGATCGTGGACCTCGCCGGCGGCCGCCAGCCGATCGCCAACGAGGACGGGTCGATCTGGGTCGTCCAGAACGGCGAGTTGTTCGAGTACCCCGAGCTCCAGGCCGAGCTGACCGCGCGGGGCCACCACCTGGCCACCCGTTGCGACACCGAGCTGTGGGTCCACCTGTACGAGGACCACGGCGAGGGGATGTTCGAGAAGGCGCGCGGGCAGTTCGCCATCGCGCTCTGGGACCGGAACACGCGGACCCTGATCCTCGGCCGCGACCGCGTGGGGATCGCGCCGCTCTTTTACACGATCGCCGACGGGTGGCTGCTCTATTCCTCGGAGATCAAGGGGCTGCTGGCCTCGGGCCTTGTGGCCGCGAGGCCGGATCCGGCGGGGATCGACCTGTTCTTCCACACGTTCTGCGCCGGGACGTCGCGGACGTTCTTCGAGGGGATTCGCTCGATCCCGCCGGGGCAGTACCTGCGGGTGCGCGACGGCCGGGTCGAGGGGCGGACGTACTGGGACCTCGATTTCCCCGACGCCGGGTCCGAGATCCGGATGGACGACCCGACGCCGCTGGTGGACGAGCTCGAAAACCTGATGCGGCGCTCGGTCGAGAAGCGGCTGCGGGGCGACGTGCCGGTCGTCAGCTACATCAGCGGCGGGCTGGATTCCACGGTTGTGCTGGGGCTCAGCTCGCGCGAGCGGGGCGCGGCGGTGCCGTCGTTCACGATCGGGCTCGATCGCGCCGGGCCGGATGAGCGCACCAATGCCGCCGAGTCGGCCGCCGCGCTGGGCTCGCGGATGACGACCGTCACGATGAACCGCCGCGACATCGTGGCGGCGTATCCCGAGCTGATCCGGGCCGCCGAGGCGCCGGTGATGGACAGCTCGTGCGCCTGTTTGATGCGGCTGGCGGCGGCCGTGCACTCGCAGGGCTACAAGGTCGTCCTGACGGGCGAGGGCGCCGACGAGGCGCTCGCGGGATATGCCTGGTTCAAGACCCAGTCATTGCGCGAGCGGTTCAACGGGATGGGCCTGGGCTTCATCAATCCGATGGTCCGCAACGCCGTGCTGCGCTCGATGCGGGGTGACCCGGCGCACGTCCCTCCGCGGCTGGGGATTCACGGAGTGCGACCGGCGCAGCAGGACATCTACGACCTGATGGCGCAGGCCCGCACGTTCGTCTACTCGGACGACATGTGGCGCCGGCTGGGCGGGCACAGCGCGTTCGACGACCTGGGCATCGCCAACGACCGGTTCACGCGCTGGGCGCCGTTGAACCAGTCGCTGTACGTCGGCTACAAGGTGATGCTGGCGGGCCTGTTGCTCCAGGCCAAGGGGGACCGCGTGGCGATGAACTCCTCGGTCGAGGCGCGGTATCCGCTGCTCGACGAGGACGTGATCGCGTTCTGCGCGTCGATCGCGCCCGAGTACAAGCTCCGCGGCCGTACGGACAAGTGGCTGCTGCGCCAGGTCGCCGCGCGGACGCTGCCCAAACAGATCGCGAATCGCCCCAAGACGATGTTCCGCGCCAGCCGGTCGGAGGCATTCCTGGCCCCCGACCGGCCGGGGTGGGTCGATCAGCTCCTGAGCCCCGAATCGCTGCGTGCCACGGGTTATTTCGACCCCGAGGGCGTCGCCCGCGAGCGGGCCGCGCAGGTGCGTTATCCGGCGGTGACGCCCAAGCGGATCATCATGGACCTGAGCCTGACGTGCGTGGTGGCGACGCAGCTCTGGCACCACACGTTCCTCGGCGGCGGCCTGTGCGACCTGCCCGTCTGGGAGCCCGGCGCGATGGTCCGCGAGCGCGACCGCATCCCGATCCATATCGGCATTTCGGCCGCTAGCACGCCGGGCGCGGCGACGGCGAGGTGAGGGGAGTTGAGGTCGAGCGGCGTCACGCCTGGGATTCGAGCCTCTGCTGGATGAACCCCGGCATGCCGCGGAAAGCGGCCTGGTAGGTCGTCTCGAGCGGAACGGGCACGTACGTCATCGTATCCAGGAACAGCGGCATCTCGGGCAGGGGCTGACGCAACGCGACGTGTTCGACGCAGGCCGAGGCGTGGCTGACCGCGAAGTAGGAGCTGAGGACGATCGGCTGCCCCTCCGGCGCGTGAGGTTCGTCGTTACCGCGAAGGGCCCAAACTGCGCCATGAATCCCGTCGGGTGCGTGGTCAGCGGACGGGAAAAGGTCCAGCACGACCACGTGGATACCGCGGGTGAGCGCCTCGTTGATGCCTGTCGCGAATTCCCGAATTCTCGCCGCGGATTTCTTGTTGCCGGGCGTGACGACCTCCACGCGGGCGACGATTCGATGGCCGTTGAGATGCCGGATTATCAGGCTGCGCCGTCGGTTGAGGTATGTTGTTTCCTCATCGACGATCTCCTCAGCGACGACCTCGCTGCCTGTTGAGAACTCGGTGAGAGAGTAATGGCACTCGGGAAGACCGCCGTTGTTGAGCGTGCCGCTCAGGTGACACAGCCAGGAGAGGTGGAGTGAATGGAACACCCCGGCGTCCTCGGCCCTCCAATCGTGCACCGGCATGGCAATAGCTCCTTGAGTCGATCACTTCTCCTCGACGATCATCTCCCCGTTCATGACCATCCAGTGTCCGGGGAACGTGCAGAGATACGGATATCGGCCGGGTGTCTTCGGGGCGTGGAACGAGATGATGAACTGGTCCTGCGGGCCGACGATGTCCGTGTAGACAATAATATCCTCGGTGCGGGGGCTGTAGTGCCGCGTGGCGGCATCGGGCTCGGCGACGATCTTGTTGACCAGGTCGCCGACGCGATAAAGCGAGCCGGGGCGGATCAGGGCCCAGTTGTGCGGTACCTGGTCGGGGTTCAGAAACGTCAGTTGGATCGCCTCGCCGGGGCGGACCTTCAATGAGCGAACCGTGTAACTCAGGTTCTTGCCCGCCTCGATCGTGATCGCTCGGGCGCCCCCGAGCCGGCCGCGCCACGGGTTTGGCGCCGGGGGATGCGCCATCGCCGCCATGTCGGCGAGGATCGGGTGCGCGGCGATGGTTTTCGAGGTCGGGCGATATCCCGGGAAGCCGGTGAACGGCGAGGACATCCGGTGCACCGTGGCGTACAGGTCGACCGGCCGGCCGCCGTCGGGCCGCAGGTGCAGGTGAAGCTGGTTCACCGGCTGGAGGTCGGGCAGCTCGAGGAACAGCGTCTTGCCGTCGGCCAGGACGTGCGCCGAGCGGACCGGGAGCGCGTCGTGACCGGGCTGGCCGGGATGCCGCGGCGAGAACTCGGGCGAGCCATATCCCGAGCTATACCGGTAGTTCCACGCCTGGGCGAAGTGGCTCCGGGCCTGGCCGGCGATCGCTGGGTCGAGCGGGCGCGAGAACCGCACGAGCACTCCGTTCTCATGCGCGTGCCATTCCAGCGGAAGCTGCGCGGGCTCGCCGGTGTAGCGCACGCGCTGGAAACAGCCGTCGGCCGGCGTATACGTGCCCCAGCCGGTCATCCCCGAGACGTAGAGTTGCCCGTCGCGCGGGTTGAACCGGCCGCGGTGCGCGCCCGACTGGAACTCGCCCGGCATCGGCACCGCGGCGCCCTGCGAGAGGCCGCCCACGCGGTCGCGCAGGAGCAGGAAATACGTCCCGGTGCCGAACGACAGGTGGAGCATCTGCCCCTTGAGCGGTCCAAAGCGATCATCGGGCACCGTGACCTGGGCCCCGCTGGAGTTATCGAGCCCGCGGGGCAGGTAGACAAGCGGCAGCTCGGGCGGCCGGCCGCCCTTCGGGCCGAGGTAGCCGTAATGGCCGCCTTCCTTGATCTCGCAGACCATCGACGCGGGCGTCCATTCGCCCTCCGAGCACGGCACGGTGATCGTGCCATCAGGCGCGAGGCCGAGGCCGTCCGGGTTGCGGAAGCCGGTGGCGATGACCTGCGCCGGTTGGCCGTCTGGCGGGATGCGCAGCAGCCCCTGCTTGCTCGACGCCGCGTAGAACCGGCCTGATCCATCGCGCTGAAGGCCGCTGACGAAGTCGTGGCCGCCCGGCGAGGTCTCGTAAGTGTTGTTGACGCACTCGTAAAAGTCGGCCTCACCGTCGCCGTCGAGGTCGTGCAGCCGTGTGATCTGGTCGCGGCCCAGCACGTGGACCTTTCCGTCCACCACAAGCAGACCGAGTGCCTGGTGCAGGCCCGAGGCAAAGCGCCGCCAGTGGACCGACTGGAGCGAGGCATCCAGGCCGTCGACGTGCCAGACGTCGCCCACCATCGTGCAGAGCATGGCCGTCCCGTCGGCGAGGAAATCATGGTCGCCGAAGAACATCAGGGCCTTCCACGGATTGCCGAACGGCGGCTCGATGACGTCGATCGCATAGGGTCCGGTCTTGCCGGTGTGGCCCCGGGTCGTCAGCACCTGCGGCCACCGCGCGGACCCGCCGCCGCGGGTGAGATGCCGCATCGGATGCTCGCTCGCCGGGGCCACGACCCGGGTGAATCGGCCGTTTTCGGCCCACGGGGCGTCGAGCATCTCGACGTCGCCGATCCGGTACGAGAACACCACGCGGCTGCCGTGCCGGTAGAAGCCGTGATAAACGAACGGCCGATCGGGCTTCATGCCCTCGGGGCGCGGCAGCGGCGTGCCCTGGAGGATCACGCCGTCGAGGAGTCCGTGGCGCTTGGGGTCGAAGCGGAGAAAACCGCCCGTCCAGGCGGCCTCGTAGCAGAGCGTCTCGGGATTGAAGCACGCCGAGACCTCGCCGCGATCGCCGAGGCGGACGCAGACTCCCTTGGGGACGGTCACGCCCGCGCCGCGGAAGACGCCGCAGAGCAAGGTGCCGAGGTCCGTCTGGTTCCACCGGCTATCGACCCAGTCGAGGTCGCTCTGGTTGCCCCAGTGGCCGAGCTTGCCGCCGTCGAGGCCGGGATAGGCCGGCAGCAGCATGGGGACGACGGCCTCCTTCGCGAAGTGCTCCGCCTCCCTGGCATAGAAGTCGTACACCCGGTCGCGGTTCACCAGATGGTTCCGGTTCGGCCAGTCCTCGGGGTGGATCGGCGTCCGGTCGTAGGAGAAGCTCGCGGGCGCATGGGCGTGAGCCAGCATTTTGGTCGAGGCCGAGCCGCCGGGCCGGCCGAGCTCGATCAGGAACCGGACGAGGTCCCTGCGCTCCTCCGCGGTCATCGATGCCGCGAGCCCCTCGGGCATCAGTGTGCCGCCCGGGCGCACGGCGTCGACATCGGACCGCGCGATCCGGATCGGCGATCCTGTGGCCGGGTCGCGAAGGGTCAACGTGTCGGGCGTTTCGGCCTGCCGGTAGCCCTGGAGGATGCGGCCGTCCTCGGTGGCGACGGTGACGACCTCGTAGCCCTCCTTGACCTTGCGCGCGGGCCAGAGCAGGGATTCGACGACTTCCTCGGGCTTGACGCACAGGCCGACGGTGGAGAGGTCGGGACCGATCGTTCCCCCCTGCTCGGCGACGCGGTGGCATGACAGGCAGGCAAACTTCGGCGAGGCGAACACCTGGGCGCCCCGGCCGGGGTCGCCGTGGTCGCGGGCGTCGGCGAGCAGGGCGGCGAGCTGCGCGGCGTCCGCCTCCTCTTTTGATGTTGCCGAGGTCTTCGGCTTCGGCTCGGGCGGGATGGGCGTGCGCGGGGTTGGCCGCGGGCCGGGCGGCTTGCCGTCGAGCTGCGGGACGAGCCAGTCGAGGCCGTCGAGGTTGTCCTGAAGGCGCTGTTCGGCGTCGTCCATCGTGTGGCCCAGGATGCCGATCGGCCCGCGGTAGCCGCTTTCGCGCACGATCCGCAGGACGTCCAGGTCGCGCGAGCCCTGACCCAATGGCAGGATCTTGCGCCCGACGCGGTCGCCATGCGGGTCCATGCCGTTGAGGTTGATCGCCACCAGGTGCGGCTTCAGCATCGCGAGCACCGCCGGCAGCCGGTCGAGGTGCTCGTGCCCGTGGTGGAGGTTGTAGACGATGCCGACATTCCGGACGCCCTGAGATTGGAGGCGCTTCAGTATGGCGAGCTGGTTCTCGGGCTCGCCGAACCAGCCGCCGTGGTTGTAGAGGGCCAGCGAGCAATTCGCCCGGGCGGCTTCCCTTGCCAGGGGGGCCAGTCTGTCGGCGGCCGCCTTGACCCGGCGCTCCTGCTCGGCCCCGCTGACGCGATCGGCGCCGAGGTCGAGCAGGACCCAGAGCTGCGCCTTGACGCCATGCCGCGACAGGGTGTCGAGGATCAGCCGCGACTCGCGGTTGAGCTCGCCGGGTGCGACCCAGAAGGCGTCGAGCGCGACGCCGTGCTTCTTCAGCGCGGCGATCTCGGCGTCGAAGGTGGGGATGTGCTCGGCCCGCCAGTCGTAGGCGAAGTGCCGGAACCCCAGCCGATGGAGCATCTCGGCCCGCTCCTCCGGCCCGCGCTTCTTGCTGTCGAACGGGACGATGCACCAGGCGATGAGGTTGTCGCGGGCGAAGAGGTCCAGACTCTTGCCGCGGGCCGGGGGATCGTCGCCCTGCCCTGCCCTGGCGATCGGCGAGTCCGCGAGCCCGGAGAAAAGCACGAGGAAGGTGACCGCGCAGATGGTCGGTCGGCAGGAAGCATTCATCAACGAATATCCTGGGTATGATCGATCGGAGGAGGGAAAACCGCGATCCTTGACACCCGCCCGGCGTGGCCCTTAGATTCGACCGTCGCCACGTATGCAGCGTAGGGGGTGCCGTTCGCCCCGTCAACATCCCGAGCCGCGGGCGCGGGCCGACGGGCTCGCGACGACCCGGCCCGGCCCGACCCGCCGCGTGGGAGGCGGCCTGATGTCCGAGACCCTGGCGGATCACCTGAAGCTCGGCGGCGAGGCGTACGAGCGCGGCGACCTTGGCGTGGCGCGCGCGCAATTCGAGAAGGCGCTGGCACTCGACCCAGGCTCGAATGTGGCCCGGTATAACCTGGGAGTCGTCTACCGCGACCTGGAGATGGACCAGGAGGCCTGGGTCCACTTCATCGATGTGCTCGCCCGCGACGGCCGGGCGGCCGGGGCGTTCAACAACCTGGCGATCCTGGAGGAACGGCAGGGGATGTACCAGGCCGCCGAGGCCCATTATCGGCGGGCGCTGGCGATCAAGAACGACTTCCCGGATGCCCACTTCAACCTGGGGATGCTGCTGCTCCGGCTGGGGCGATTTCCGGAGGGGTTCCGCGAGAGCGAGTGGCGGTGGAAGACCAGCAAGTTCACGCCGTTCAAGGTGCCGCACCCGCTCTGGGACGGCCGGCCGCTCCGCGGCACGCTGCTGGTCCATAGCGAACAGGGTGCGGGGGATGCGATCCAGTTCGCCCGGTATCTCCCCCTGGCGGCCGAGCGTTGCGAGCGGCTGATTTTCTTCTGCCCGGTGAACCTGTTCTCGATCTTCGAGGGCCTGCCGGGCGTGGCCGAGCTGCGCGGGCCGGGCGAGGTGCAGGTGTCGGAATTCCAGACGTATCTCCCGCTGCTGAGCCTGCCCCTGGTCCTGGGGACGACCCTCGACGCGATCCCCTGCTCCATCCCCTACCTGACGCCCCAGCCGCGGACATTCGACCTCGGTCCGCCGCCGGCGGCGGTGGCGAATCCCCGGCTGAAGGTCGGCATCGCCTGGGGCGGCAGCCCGACGCACCAGAACGACCGCCATCGCTCGTGCCGGCTGCGCGACCTTGCCCCGCTGTTCGACGTGGCCGACGTGGCCTTCTACAGCCTCCAGGTGGGGCCGCAGGCCGCCGAACTGGACGAGCCGGGGCCATGGACGGGCCGTGTGGTGGACCTGGGCGTGCGTCTCACGGATTACGCGGATACCGCGGCGGTGCTGCGGCAGCTCGACCTGCTCATCGCGGTGGACACCTCGGTCGTGCACCTCGCCGGTGCGCTGGGCGTCCCCACCTGGGTGATGATCTCGAGCCGGAGCGACTGGCGGTGGCTGATCGACCGCGAGGACACGCCGTGGTATCCGGGCGTCCGCCTGTTCCGCCAGTCGCGGCTGGATGACTGGAATGAGCTATTCTCTCGCGCCGCCGGTGAGCTCGCCCGGCGGGCGCCCGAACGCGGGAAGCCAACCGCCGGTTGAGGCGTTCGCTCAGTGCGTGAACGCCGAGAGGGTCGAGGCGGTCGCCGGCGCGGGAGAGACCGCCAGCGCCCCGCCATGTCGGGGCGGCAAGGGTGCGGGGGCGGCAGGTCGGCCCTGGCGAGGCGTCCGCTGGGTCAGCTCGCGCGAGCGGGCGGTGTCGGCTTCCGAGCGGGCCCGATCGCCCCGCCGGAGGTAGACGGCCGCGCGGGCGTCGTAGGCCCGGGCGTAGTCGGGCTTGAGCCTGATCGCCAGGTCGAAGTCGAGCAACGCGCGAACGTCGTCGCCTCGACGAGCGTACGCAACCCCTCGGTTATAGCGTATGACCGGGTCGTCCGGGCGCAGGCGGCTGGCCTCGGTGTAGTCGCGAATCGCGGGGTCGAGCTGTCCCAGGGCGAAAAAGGCCAGTCCTCGGTTGTTGAAGACGAACGGGTCGGAAACGCCGGCCTGCACGGCCCTGTCGAAGGCCGCGACCGCTTCGGCGGGGCGCCCGAGGGCCAGGAGCGTGTGCCCCCGGGTACGGCTGAGCCTCGCCTGGTCCGAGCGCACGCTCAGCCGGAACGTCGCCTCGGCCGGCACCGGGCCGCCCCGGACGACCATCGTGACCGGCACAGTGGCGGCGTCGGCATCGAGCCGGGCCCGGATGACTGCGTTCCCCAGGCGCGAGCCCGCGGGTATGTTCACATCGGGGATGCGGACCGAGGCGGGCAGGCCGCGAAACTCGACAACCAGCGGCCCCTCGTTGCCGCCGCCCTCGATCCGGATCGGGATCGTGCGCTCGCTTCCGGCCTGGATTTCCAGCAACGCGGGCATGGCCACCCGCACGTCCGGCCGGGCGGGCTCGCGCGGCGGGGCCGGCCCGGGGGGTTCCGCCACGCGCGGGGGGCCTGTCTGCCACGATGTCGTGCGGAGGCTCGCCAGGACGGCCTTCGTCCGGTTCACCATCCGGTCATACCGCGGCCGCAGGGCCGAGAGGTCCGGGTGCCAGGCTGCACGAATGGTCCGCCAGGCGACCTGCGGCTCGCGAGGAGAGGACGGTCGGCCTGCGCGCGTCGGTCGGCCATCGCCGGGTCTCGGGGGCGCCGAGGGCGGCTCGGGGCGGCGCCGCTGGCGGCGCGACGCCGGCGCGCCGGCGGCCTCCGATCCGGCCGATGGGGCGGTCACGAGCCTGCGGGAAGCGGTTGTCGCGCGTTCCGTCCATCCGACCGGCTCGGCACTGGTCGACGCGATTGCGAGACTTTCCGGCCGATCGCGACCTGATGCCGGCGGCACCGCGGCCCGTCCGTGCGGCCTCGCCCAGAGCGACCAGCAGATAACGCCGGCCAGCAGTGCCGCCGCCGTCAGGAGGAACGGCGACGCCCTGTGCCCCGGGCCGACGGCGTGGACCCGGACGGTCTCCAGGCTCGACGCGGCCGCCGGCACGGGCTCGCTGACATCGGCGGGGCCCATGAAATAGATGCTACCGGCCGGCGCCCGGTCCGCCGGTACGGGCAGGCCGGCGGCCGAGGCCGAGGCCGCGGCGGCGGCATCGTCCCATTCGCCCGACAGGGGCGGGATCACGACCGCGGAGGACGGCGGCGGGCCCGGGGGCTCGATGCCGTCGCCCTGGAGCGTGTCGGGCGTGCCGGCGCAATCCGCGAGAGCGGCGACCAGCGTGCGACAGTCGGGCCAGCGCTCGGTCGGATTCTTCGCGAGTGCCCGCGCGATCGCCGGCCGTTCCGGATCGGGCAGGTTGGACAGGTCGGGCTCGCCGAAGAGGTGCCCCATCATGACGGCGGCCGGCGGCCCGACGAACGGCAGCCGTCCGGTGCGGAGCTGGGCATAGGTGATCGCAAGCGAGTACTGGTCGGCCGCGGCCGAGACCCGCCCTCGGAACAGTTCGGGGGCCGCGTAGGCGAAGGTCAGCCCGCACTGCGACCGCCCCGAGGCGGGCGGCTCATCGAGGCACGACAGTCCGAAGTCGGCCACCTTCACCCCGTGGCCGATCAACATGATATTCTGAGGCTTGATGTCGCGGTGATGGATCGCGACCCCGCCGCGGCCCTCGAGCTCGTGCCGGGGCTCGTTGAGGAAGTCGACCACCCGCGCCACGTCGCCGAGGATTCCCAGCAGCTCATCCCTCGGGATTCCTGCGAGCCCTATCCTGCGAGCCTCGATGAACCGGTCCCAGAGCGACCGATCGGCGAGCTCCATGCCAATGATGAGCCGGCCCTCGGTCTGCCAGGCGCCGAAGTAGGCGAGCAGGTTGGGATGCCGGATGGCGCGGAGGATCCTCAGGTTGGCCATCTCGCGGCGGCCAAGTCCGTCGCCGAGGGGCACGATCTTGAGCGCGACCCGCAATCCGCCCGGTGCCTCGGCCTGCCAGACGTCTCCCGCACCACCCGATCCGATCTGGGACACCAGGCGATAACCCGGCACGGGCTCGCTTCCCGGCCGATCCTCGGCCCGCGGGGGTTTTGGTGCCGTGCATGGTCTCATGGCAAGGTCCACACCAGGTTTTCTGTCAGTCTAGGGCGTGCGGCTCGCGTCTATAATATGGGGAGGTGCGCAAAGTGGCGTGCCCGGCCCGATACTGGTACCCCGGCGCGGCGGGATTTCGCCCTGCGGAATTCTCGGTCGAGAGGCGAGCAGCCCCGTCGCCGATCGAACGCCTGGCTCGAGACGGGCGGCTTTCTGCACGCGCCGGACTGAAGGTCTCCTGCATATCCCGTACCGCCGGCGGAGTCTGGCCGGCCGGCCGCTCGAGGAGCGCGAGGCGGGATATTCGGGCCGCTACCCCGACGGTCGGGCGCGGGTCTTGCGGCGGGGTGTCAAATATCCTACGTTCCGACGGCCCGGGCGGTGCGTATCGAGGTCATCCGGGGGATTCACCGACAGGCGTGGCACGGGACGGTCGCCGGGTCATCGACCGGGTCTGGTGGGGCGCGTGGAATGGGGCGACGAGATGGAACCTGAGCTGAAGCTGAACAAGCCGTGGATGGTCGCGGTGTGGCCCGGGATGGGGAACGTGGCGATCAGCGCCGGCTATTTCCTGGTGGCCAAACTGAGCATGCATATCCTCGCCGAGTTCTCGGCCCACGAGCTATTCGACGTGGAACACGTCGTGGTCAAGGAAGGGTTGATCCGCATCAGCCGCTTGCCGCGCAGCCGGTTCTTCGTCTGGAAGGACCCGCGCGAGCAGCACGATATCGTGGTCTTCATCGGCGAGGCGCAGCCGCCGAAGGGGCGGTATGCGTTCTGCCAGCGGCTGATCGAGTTCGCCCGCCAGCTCGGGGTCGAGCGGGTCTACACCTTCGCCGCGATGGCGACGGCGATGCATCCGGAGCACGCCTCGCGGGTCTTCGGGGCGGCCACCGACGCCGAGAGCCTGGGCGAGCTCAAGCGGCTCGAGCTCGAGATCGTCGAGGACGGGCAGATCGGCGGGCTCAACGGCGTGCTGATCGGAGTCGCCGCCGAGACCGGCCTGCGGGGGGCCTGCCTGATGGGCGAGATGCCGCACATCTTCCAGCAGCTCCCGTTTCCGAAGGCGTCGCTGGCCGTGCTCGAGGCGTTCACGACGATCGTCAACATCCAGCTCGACATGTCCGAGCTCGCCGAGCAGTCGAAGGAGGTCGAGCAGAAGCTGGGCGAGCTGCTCGAGAAGGTCAAGGAGGCGCTGGAACAGCAGCCCGAGGACGAGAGTTCCGACGAGGTCGATGCCCTCGAGTTCGAGCCGGCCGCGAGCGAGGACCTGCCGAGCCTCGACGACCGCGAGCACATCGAGGCCCTGTTCCGCCAGGCGACCCAGAACCGGTCGAAGGCGTACGAGCTCAAGCGCGAGCTCGACCGGTTGCAGCTCTATCGCGAGTACGAGGACCGCTTCCTCGACCTGTTCAAGACGCCCGGCTAGGCGGCCGCCGCCGCCTCTCACGGATGGCTCCTTGCCTGTTCAGAGCCCCCATGCCCGCGGTAAGATGCGGGGGTCGTTCGATCGTCGTGCCCCGCCCTGTCGAGTCCGCCAGCCATGCTCAACCAGGAACTCAAGCAGCTCGTTGTCGCCAAGGTCCTGCCCGCCGTCCGAATGCCCGGCCAGTACGTCGGAGGCGAGCTCAACAGCATCGTCAAGGACCACGGGACGACGCGAGGCACCGTCTGCCTGGCCTTTCCCGACACCTATGCGCTCGGGATGAGCCACCACGGGCTCCAGGTGCTCTACAGCCTGATGAACGCCGAGGGATGGGCCTGCGAGCGCGTGTTCACGCCGCTGCCCGACTTCGAGGCGGGCATGAGACGTCACGGGCTGCCGCTCTATAGCCTCGAGACGTTCACGCCGCTCCACCAGTTCGACGTGCTGGGCTTCTCGCTCCAGTACGAGATCTGTTACACGAACGTCCTGACGATGCTCGACCTGGGCGGTATCGCGCTGCACGCCGAGGACCGCGGGCCCGAGGATACACTGGTCATCGCCGGCGGCCCCGGCGCGCAGAACCCCGAGCTGCTGGCGCCGTTCGTCGACCTGTTCGTCATCGGCGACGGCGAGCCCAGCCTGCCGGTCGTCTGCGGGATGTGGGCCGAGATGAAGGGCTCGGGCCTGTCGCGCGAGGAGAAGCTCGCGCGGATCGCCGGGAGCGTCGACTGGGCCTATGTCCCGCGGTTCTATCGGCCGATCTACAACGACGACGGCACGATCCTGGAGATCCGCCGCACCCGCGACGACGTGCCCGAGTCGATCCGCCCCTGCGTGATCCGCGACCTGGACGGGATTCCCTTGCCCACCCGGCCGATCGTGCCGTTCGTCGAGACGGCGCACGACCGGATCGCGATCGAGATCATGCGCGGCTGCCCCTGGCAGTGCCGGTTCTGCCAGAGCACCGTGATCAAGCGGCCGCTGCGCTATCGCACGGTCGAGACGATCGTACAGGCCGCGCTCGAGAGCTACGAGGCCACCGGCTACGACGAGATCAGCCTGCTGTCGCTGTCATCGAGCGACTATCCCGACTTCGAGCGGCTGGTGACCCGAATGAGCGAGGTGTTCACGCCGCTGGGAGTGAAGATCTCGCTCCCCAGCCTGCGGATCACCGAGACCCTGAAGAAGATCCCCGCGCTCCTGGCGGAGGGCCGCCGGAGCGGGCTGACGCTCGCGCCCGAGGTCGCCCGCGACGACATGCGCGAGCAGATCCGCAAGCCGATCGACAACCGCGACCTGTACGACGGCTGCGCCGAGGCGTTCCGCCGCGGCTGGCGCAAGGTCAAGCTGTACTTCATGTGCGGCCTGCCGGGGGAGCGCAAGGCGGACCTCGACGGCATCGTCGAGATGGCCGAGACGATCGCGCGCATCGGCAAGGAAGTCACCGGGCGGTATGCCGAGGTCACAGCCAGCGTCTCCAACTTCATCCCCAAGCCGCACACGCCCTACCAGTGGAACGGGGTCAAGGATCGCGAGTATCTCCACTGGGCGCACCGATACCTCAAGTCGCGGGTGAAGCTCCGCGCCGTGACGGTCAAGTGCCACGACATCGAGCGAAGCCAGCTCGAGGGGATCCTCACCCGCGGCGACCGCCGGGTCGCCGCGGCGCTCGAGGCCGCCTGGCGCCGCGGGGCCCGGCTCGACGCCTGGAGCGAGTACTTCAACCCGCAGCTCTGGTGGGACACCTTCGCCGAGCTCGGCATCGACGTGCCCTTCTACAGCCACCGCGAGCGGCCGGTCGAGGAAGTCCTCCCCTGGGACCACATCCAGATCAAGTACGGCCGCGCGTACCTGGCAAAGGAGCAGACCCGCTCGCTCGTCCAGCTCGAGGCCATGGCCGGGGCGGTCTGAGATCCAACGGCGGATTCCGGAGACCCGTTCGTGGTGAGGCGACAGCCTCGGGAGCGAGACCATGGCGACCGCGTCGCGGACAAAGCTGATGACGGCCGCGGAATTCCTGGCGGCGGATCTGGGCGAGGGAGTGTTCGAGCTGGTTCGAGGGGAGGTGATCGAGGTGCCGCCGCCGAGGCCGGATCATGGAGTCGTCTGCGCCAACACGTCGGGGATTCTCTGGGATTACGGTCGGCGGTCGGGATACGGCTATACCCTCTCGAACGACTCGGCGGTGATGACCGAGCGCGATCCCGACACGGTGCGAGGCGCGGATGTCTGCTTCTACAGCCACGCGCGCTGGCCGATCTCGCAGGTTACCGGCGGCATCATCCCTGTCCCGCCCGACCTGGCCGTGGAAGTGCTCTCGCCCGGGAACCGCGGCCTCTCGATCCTCAGGAAGGTGACCGAGTATCTCGATGCCGGGGTGCTGATGGTCTGGGTGATCAACCCGCGGCGGCGGCAGGTGACGATCTACCGGCCTTCGGAGGACGAGGTCGTTGTGCGGGACGGCGAGTTCGTCGAGAATCTCCCCGAGTTGCCCGGCTTCCGCTGTGCCGTCTCCGACTTCTTTCCCCCGGCTCCGACTCAGTGAGTCCCATTCACGGTCGCGCCAATCTCGCGACCGGGCTGACCGATCATGGTGAGGCGATAGCCTCGGGAGCGAGACCATGGCGACCGCGTCGCAGACGAGGCCGATGACGGCCGCGGAATTCCTGGCGGCAGACCTGGGCGAGGGCCGCTTCGAGCTGGTTCGAGGTGAGGTGATCGAGGTGCCGCCACCAAGGCCGGATCACGGACGGGTCGTCTCCAGGGCCGGCTTCAACCTGGAATCCTACGGGCGAAACACAGGCTTCGGATACTGCCTGACGGAGTCGGCCGTCGGCACGGAAATCGGCCCCGATACGGTGCGCGGCCCGGATCTAAGCTTCTACAGCCATGTTCGATGGCCGGAGCATCGGGTCGGCGCCGGGTTGCCCCCCGTCCCGCCCGACCTCGCGGTCGAGGTCCTCTCGCCCAGCAACCGGCGTGCGACGATCTACAGGAAGGTCGGCGAATACCTCGATGCCGGGGTGCTGATGGTCTGGGTGATCAACCCGCGGCGGCGGCAGGTGACGATCTACCGGCCTTCGGAGGACGAGGTCGTTGTGCGGGACGGCGAGTTCGTCGAGAATCTCCCCGAGTTGCCCGGCTTCCGCTGCGCCGTCTCCGACTTCTTTCCCCCGGCTCCGACTCAATGAACCAGCCGCCCCCTCCCGCGACCGGCCGACGCCCGCTCTGGCCGTGGGTGGTGCTTGCGCTCGGGCTCATCTGGACCGTCGCCATCCGGGTGCCCCTCGTCCTGAACGCCGAGGACCACCTCGACAGCGACCTGGCCGTCGACGGCCTGACGCTGCTCGACGCCACGCACGGCCACTGGCGGTGGCACTATCCCGGCACGCCCCACATGGGCATCCTGCCGCTCCTCTTTTCCTATCCCCAGGCGCTCGTCTTCGGTGCGAATCCCGTCACGCTCGTCAGCGGCGGGACGGCGATCTGGGCCCTGATCGTCGCGGCGACATTCGGCCTGGCCTGGCGGGCTTTTGCGCCGTCCGTCGCCGGCTGGTCGATCGTCCCGCTGGTCTTCTCGTCGAAGGGGACGATCTGGCTCTCGGGCCGGATCACCGGCGGGCATTTGCTCACTCTCGGGTGGCATGTCCTGGCCCTTGCTGGCCTGTGCGCCTGCCTGACGCGAGGTGGATGGCGACGCGCCTCGCTCCTTGGCGGCTGGTGCGGGCTGGGCCTTTATCTTGACGCCATGTTCGCGATCTCGATCCTGGGGATTGCCCTGGCCGCCTCGGTCGAGTGGCTCGCGGCCGGACGAGCGCGGACCGGCCCAATCATCGCGGCGGCCTTCCTCGGCGGGCTGATATTCGGGATCTTGCCGCGTGAGGTGGGGCGCTGGATTGACCCTTATGACGCCTACCCCTCGCAGTTCTCGGCGACGCTCGAGCCCTCCGCGGTCCTAGGCCATGCCGAATTGCTGGTCGACGAATGCCTGCCGAGACTTCTCGCCGGCTCGGGGCTCCGGTGGACCACCTATTCGGTCGGCCCGCGCGCCGGGCGACTGTCCATCGCGACCACTTTCTGGCCGTCGTTGGCGATCCTCGTTGCCTTCGTGGCGGCGGTGGCGTGGTTGGCGTTCGTCGGCCTGTGTTCCGGCTCGCCGCCACGGCGTGCGGTCGCGGTGGGCTCCCTGGTTTCGGCCGTCGCGATCGTCGCGGCGTTCCTCGTGAACCGGAACATCTACAATTCCGACAACTACCGGTACCTGATCTTCCTCCTGACGCCCGGGGCCCTGGGATTTGGTCTCGGCATGGACTCGCTCATCCGGCGCGGGTGGCGCGGGCGAGCCGCCGCGGCGCTGGCGGCCGTCCTGCTCGCGGCATTCATGAGCGACTCGACCCTCCACTGGTATCAGTTCCGACGCTACGTCGACTCCCACGGAATCCCGGTGCGCCGGCCCCGCCCGCCCTGGGCGGAGGTCATCGTGAGCGGCGACAGGCGGCGTGCGAGCGCGTCGACTCGGGCCCTGGCGCCGACCGGACGCTTCACGATCCCGTCCGACATCACGCACGTCTTCGGCGGCTACTGGGACGTCTATCGCCTGTCGTTCCTCTCGGGGGGGCGAATCCGGGGGATTCCGAACGCGCGCTATCCCAACCGTTTCCCCGGCTGGTCCTCCGGGCTGGGGCCCGGCCGTGGTAGGATACTGATCCTATGGCCGGCCGAGGCGTCGTCGTGGAGCTCGAAACCGGCCGCCGAGGTCGTCGGCGAGCGATTCGAGCGACTCCACTCGGCTAGGGGGGTCGCGTGGGAGCCTGGCTTCAGGACCGTATGGGTCAACGACGGCCGGGATCCCGCCGAGCTCAAGCGCCTCCAGGTCGTCGTCCCGTAACGCCAAATGGACCCGTGGACAGGGCTCGCTCCGTGTCGTCCCCAGAACCCGAGTCGGTCGCAGCCGAGGAACCCGCCGCGTTCTTCACCCCCCCACGGCCCGGCCGCGGCGACCTGATCGCGCTGGCCATTTGGACCCTCGCGATCGTGGCGTTCTTCTGGGACGTCGCCGCCCTGCAAAAGGCGCTTTTTTACTTCGACATCACCGAGATCAATTATCCGTACCGCGCCTTCTTCGCCGACGAGCTGAAGGCCGGCCGGTTCTCGCGCTGGTGTCCGGGCCTGTATTGCGGCCTGCCGCTGTTCAGCGAGAGCCAGGCGGGGTATCTGCATCCTTTCAAGTACCTGTTCTATCCCTGGCTCGACACCTGGCAGGCGCTGAACCTCGACACCGTCTTCTCGGTGTGGCTGACGGGGACGGGTGCCTATCTCTGGCTGCGGCGGCACGTCGGTCCGGTCGGCGCGCTGACCGGCGCCGCGGTACTGGGCCTGAGCGGCTATACCTGGGGCCACCTGATCCATACCAGCATGATTAACGCGCTCGCGAGCCTCCCTTTCGTGATCTGGGGGCTCGAGAGCTCGTGGTCCTCGGGCCGTTGGCGAGGCGCGGTGCTCGGCGGCCTGGCGCTGGCGTGCCAGGTCTTCGCCGGCCATCTTCAGGACGCGCTCTTCACCGTGGTCCTGGTGGGAATCTACGGAGTTTATCGAGCGGCGACCGAGTCCGGGCGGCGGGGGCGCGTTCGCGCGATGATCGCGCCCGCGATCATCATCGTCGTGGGCGTGCTCGTCTCGGCCGTGCAGTGGGTCCCGTCCAAGGAGCTCCTGGACCGCTCGCCCCGCGCCGGCGGGCTGAGCTGGAGCGAGCTGGTCTTTGCCTCGTGGCATCCCGAACTGCTGCCGACGCTGGTCGTCCGCGAGGCCTATGGCACCCGCGCCCGCGACACCGACTGGCTAGACGGTTTCTACCCGTATCACGAGATGAACGCCTATCTCGGGCTGATCGCCATGACGCTGGCGGTCGTGGGGGCGTGCGGCGCATCGCGCCGGGATCGGTGGACGAGCTTCTGGGTGATCCTGGTGGGGATCGGGGCGATCCTGATGCTCGGGAGGTTCACGCTCCTGTACGACCACGCCAACAGGATTCCCGTGCTGGGGAGCTCGCGCGAGCCGGTGCGGTTCCACCTGTGGGTGGCTCTCGGCGTCGCCGCGCCCGCGGCGGTCGGGGTCGAGCGGCTGGCGCGACCCGGCGTCGTTTCGCTCCGCGGCGGGCTGATCCTGGCCGCCGTCCTGGTGGTCCTGTCCATCCCGATCGCGATCTATCTCTACACGCCGGTCTGGATCTGGCCGAACAAGTGGAAACAACCGTACCACCTCGACCGTTACCAGTGGCTGGGCCGCGAGCTGGTCGTGGGCGTTTTCCGGACGGCGTTCCTGGCCGGCCTGGCGCTCTGGGTCGCGCGATCGGCCCTGCGCTCGGCCGAGCCGTCACGACGCGCCCGCTGGGCCGCGCTCCTGCCCCTGCTCATCATGGCCGACCTGCTGGGGGCGCACTGGTACGACGTCCCCAGCGTCGACCCGCGGTACTGGACGGAGCCCCCGCCGACGGTCAGGCTGCTGCGCGAGGATAAAAGCTTCATCCGCGTCTTCGGCAGGGCGGACAAGAGCGCGGGCGAGCCGGGATATGCGTCCGAGCCGATCAACTTCCTGGGCGTGCGCGACCCGCTCGACTGGAGTCTTCCGCTGGCGTGGAAGGTCCCCAGCTCGAAGGGGAACACGCCGATGTACTCCCGCCGGCTGTTCGACTTCGGCGACCCGACCGGCACCCAGCAATCGCTCCCCTGGCGGCACGACCTGGAGGGGGACACGCACATCCTGCTGGGCAGGAATCTCGAGTGGGCTCGGGGAACTCCGGTCGGCACGGCGCTGCTCCAGCGGAATCCGAACGCCCTGCCGCGAGCCCGGATCGCCGGCAGGCCGGCGTACGCCACCGGGCACCGCGAGGCCGTCGGCGATCTCATCCGGCTCACCCCGCAACTCCGCGATCGCGTGCTCGTGGAGGATCCGAGGCGGCCGCTCGCCCCCACCGCGGTTTCCTCGGGCACAGCCCGGATCGTGCAGGATCTTCCCGAGCGGGTCGTCGTCGAGGCCGATCTTAAGTCGCCCGGCTACCTCGTGCTCTCCGACACCTACGACCCCGGCTGGTCGGCGACAGTCGACGACCAGCCGGCCCCGATCTGGCCGGCGTACGTCGCGTTCCGGGCCGTGTTTCTCGAGAAGGGCAAGCACACGGTCGTGTTCACCTACCGGCCGGCCGGCTTCACGGCGGGCCTGGCGATGACGGTCATCGGGCTCGCATCTGGGCTCGTCGGCTTCTTCCTGCCGAGGCGTCCGGCCGCCCTGGCGGCGGAACACGGCGCCCTGCGCTGGTTCCGGGGATGGCGCACGGCCTGGTTCGCGGCCCTGGCCGGCCTGGTGCTGGCCTCGGCATTCAGCCGGGCCCCCGCGCAGCCGCGGCCGGGCAAGCGCCAGCCCGCGGACGACGGGGGCTCGACGCTCAACCTGCCCGGGCGCTGGTGGGATAGCGTCCATACCTTCACCTGGGGCTCGGGCAAGTCGGCGATGAAGGTCAACCGGCGTTGAACGTCGGGGGTCGAAACACGAGGTCCTCGTCCCTGTCGCCATCTCGGCTTGGTGCGACGTACTTCCGCAGGTAGCGGCGTAGCTTGCCGCGATGCTTCTGGCGGTATTCCTCGTAATCCTTCGAAATCCCGTCGTCGGCCCGGGCGAAGAGGACGTAGGCCTCGAGCAGGCCCTCCCGCTCGAACTGGACGAGTATGCTGAAGCAGGGGTGCGGTTGCTTGATCCGACCGGCTCTGACGTCGGCATCGATGGCACGGGCCACCTGGCGGAGCGCGTCGGCCTCCTCGGCCAGGCTGTGGCGATAGGCGGATCCGGGATGCTTCGTCGCGAATCGCTCCTTGCGCCAGGCTGCGCGGGTCTCGGCGTAGAGGTGCCAGTGCGCGTATCCGCCATCTGGCGCGGCGGCGCCGTCGGGAGGCTTCGCCCCGGCCTTGCCCGGAGCGTCGGTGCCTTCGCCTTCGGCCACGTCGAGATCCTCCGGGACAGCGCGGGGGTGCTGGGGTTTGATCCGGGCGGCGCGCCCCCAGTTGCCCAGTCCCATCCAGGTCCGGCGCGAATAGGGCTCGGCGATGATGGCGTCGATGTAAGCGAGCCGCGCCGCGTCCGGTAAGTTCTTCTTCAGCAGGGTGTCGCCGAGGTAGCGGTGAGCCGTCTCCTTGTTGGCGTCGATCAGGATGGTGCGCTGGAACCACGTGCAGGCTTTGTCTAGTTGGCCCTGGGCGAAGTAGGTGTCGCCGACGAAGAGTGAGGCGTGGTAGAGCTGTGGGTCGAGGGCGAGTGCTTTTTGATAGGCATTGCGCGCGGCCTCGAAGTCGCGGCGCGCGAACGCGGCCTCGCCTTCGCCCATGGCCGTCTGGGCTTCCGAGCGCCGTGAGAACGTCGGGATCTGGACGTCCGCCAGCAATCCGTCGGCCAGTACCTCGCCCAGGTCGCTCATCGGCCCCGTTTTCCGCAGACCGAGCAGGATCGAGCGGGCCCGCCTGAGCGACTCGATGGCCTCCGCGGGCTTCTGTGTCGCCGACCTGGTGATGAGCGCCACAGCCAGCCGCTCCTGCACGATGCGGTCCTTCGGGTCGGCCTTCGCCAGTTCCTCGAGCATCGGCAGTGCCTCGAGGTCCCGGTGGGCATCGGCCAGCGCCATGGCCGTCCTCCGGTCGGGCCGTTGTGCAGCCGACTTCTCCCCTGATCGGGGCATGCCACCGGACTCTTTCGACTGACCCCGGGCCTGTTGCATCGCCCATGCCGGGGCGATGATCAGAAGCGCGCCGAGGGTCCCCAGGATGCGCCCGCGTCGTCCTCGGGATTCGTGGGACATGGCAGCCTCTCGCGAAGGTGGACCGCGCCCGCCGTGGTTCGAACGAACCGGCGGATGTGTCGGCGGGCCCGGATGCGATTATCTCACTCGTGCAGCCAGCCGGCCAATCAAAAACCGTCGCATCCGTTCGACCCTGCGCTCGTCGTCGGCTGTTGCGCCGAGGTTGCATCCGCCGGCCGCCCCGAGGATGATGGTCGATCGTTGAAAACGGTGGCATTTTCACCACGAGGACCGGCAAGCGCCGACCCTCCCCGAGCGCCGTCGTCAGCCCGCCATCCGGATCGGAGACGCGATGACACCGAGCCCGCCGATGTACCTCGAGGACCTCTCGGTCGGTCAGACCTTCCGCTCGCCCTCGGTACGGGTGGACGCTGGCCAGATCCGCTCGTTCGCCGCCGAATTCGATCCTCAGCCGTTCCACCTCGACGAGGCGGCCGGGCGCGCGAGTCTTTTCGGCGGACTCGTCGCCAGCGGATGGCACACCGCCGCGCTCACGATGCGGATGATGGTTCAGGGCGAATTCCGGATCGCCGGCGGACTCGTCGGCGCCGGCGTCGAGTCGATCCGATGGCCGCGGCCGGTCC
>DAIDHB010000406.1 GCA_027452145.1 Planctomycetales bacterium | reverse complement strand
TCCGGCCGGAGCGGGTCGATCGGTACACCGGGCTCCTGGGGGTCCGGCGGCCGGGCGACTGGACCGGCCGCCTGGCGCCGATCCCCGACACCGACCCCGCCGGCGACGAGACGTTCGTTGAGGCATGGGGACCGCTGCCCGAGGAGCCGCTGACGCTTTGCGGGACCAGCCGCTTCTCCCGCGAGGTCGAGATCACGCTCCGCACGGCCCCGGCGCCGGCGCGGGTGGCGGTCCGCCCGGCCGAGACGATCCGAATCGAGCCGGGCCGGCTGGTGCTGGCGGTCGAGGCCGACATCCAGGATCTCGCCAGCCACCCGCCGATCCTCGAGGCCGAGCTGCCGCGCGGGCTGCGGCTCACCGAGGTCTCGGGCGAGGGCCTGGTCGACTGGGCCGTGTCGGCCGATCATCGGCTGCACCTGAGCTGGCGGCGGCGGGGGCCGGGCTCGCGCCGGCACCTGAGGATCGCCGGCTGGATCCCGCTGGACGAGGACCCGCTGCGGATCGGCCCGAGGCTGCACCGGGTGCGGACGCCCTGGGTGGGCTGGCCGGGGGCCGAGGCCGGCCCGGGCACGCTGGTGGTGGTCTCGAGCACGCGGGCGAGCCTGGTCGGCGCCTCGGGCCTCTCGCCGGCGCCGGCGGGGACGGCCGCGTCCCTGGCCACGCCGGGGGTCGGCGGCGGCATCGGCGGCGCGCTGGCGGCGATCAGCCAGGGGACCGCGATCGCGGCGCCGCCGGCGCCGGCGCGGCTGGCGTTCCAGGTCGGCGACCCGGCCCGCCTGGGCGAGCTGTCGTGGGAGTCGCGGCCGCCCCGGGTCGCCGTGATCGTTCAGAGCCAGTTGACGATACATCCCGACTTCGCCGAGTGGGTGGCCGTCCTGCGCTACGACGTCGCGGGCGGGGCCCTGGATCGGATCAACCTGAGGCTGCCGACGGCCTGGGCCGATGGGGCGCGGCTGCGGCTCTCGGGCGAGGAGCTCCAGCCGAACGCGCAGATCGTCGAGCCCTCGGCGTTCTGGTCGGTCACGCCGTCGCGGCCGCTGTGGGGCTCGCGGCGGTTCGTGCTCCGCTCGACCCTCCCCCTGGGCCAGGCGCGCGAGGTCGCATTCCCTGACGTCGCCCCGTTGGGCTGGGGGCGAGTGGACACGCACCTCGCCCTGGTGAACGCCACCGGCGCCCCGCTGGGCACCGTCGAATCGACGGGCCTACGCGCGATGCCCCAGCCGTTCGCGTTCCGCGACCGCGAGCTGACGCGCGACGCCGGCACGCCGGCCGGCGCCTACCAGGTGCGGGAGGAGCGGTGGTCCATGCGGGTGCCGTTGCCCCGCGCCGGGCCCGCGGCCGGGGCCGGGGACGGAGGCGACCCGTCCGGGCCTCGGGGCGAGGCGGCGCGGGTCGCACTGGCCGACGTGCTGCTGACAGTGCTCCCCGACCGTTCGACGATCGGCCGGGCCATCTACGACATCGCGCCCGACGGCGGCCGCGTGCTGACCGTCGGGCTGCCGGCCGGCTCGTCGATCCTCTGGGCGGCCGACGAGCCCCATCCGGTCGTGCCGCTCCGCGCCGGTCCGGGGTCCTGGTCGATCGCGCTGACGCCCGGCCGCCAGGACCGCGTCTGCCTGGTCTGGAAGACGCCGCCGCCGACCTCCGACGGGCGAGCCGGCGCCGCGTGGCCGCTGCCGCTCCCCCTCGCCGGCGCCGGGGAGTGCCCGACCCTGGTCACGCTCGCGACGGCGGCCGGCATCACGATCGAGGGGCTCCCGGCGGGCCTCGAGCCGGCTGCGACGGCGCGGCTGGAGCTGGCCCGCGCCGAGTGCGAGGCCCGGGCGATCCGCGAGGCTGTGGACCGGCCCGACCGGGCTTCCGCCCACGTCCGCGACCGCCTGGTCGGGCTGCTGATCCGGTTCGATCTGCACCTCCGCGCCGCGAGCAGGTCCGCCCGGCACGATGCGACGTCCGGCTCGCCGAAGTCCGCCGTCCGCGAGGTCCTCGACGCGGTCGCGGCGACCCGGGCGGACGTGCTCGCGGCCGTGCATTCTGCGGGCCTGGGCGCCGAGGCGGCCTCGGCCCGCGCCTACCTCGGCCCGGAGCGTCGGGATGAGCAATCGACGTCCGGATCGGAGGCGGAAGCCGAAGGGGGCGCGGCATCGGCCGCCGGTGCCCGGCCGCTCGGCGCGGTCGCCGAGCCCGTTCCGCCCTGCCGGACTCGCGGTTTCGGGCGGCCGACGTCGCTGATTGGAGGCGTCAAGGGGCCGGACGATCCGTCCGCCCTGCGGCCCGCGTTGGTCCTGGCCGCCCGCGGAGCATGGGGATCGCCGGCCGCTGGCATCGCCGCGGCGGCCGGCGTGCGCCCGCTGCTGAGCGCGGCGGCCCTGATCGGCGCCGCTCTCCTGGCGACGACCCTCGCCGGCCGCCGCGCGGCCGTGGCGGCGGCGATGTTGCTGGTGCTCGTTATCGTGGGCTCCAGCGGCGGCCCCGCCGCGCTGGCCGGCGGCCTGGGCCTCGCCGCTGCGGCCCGCCGGGCCGGCCGCGGCACCGCCTGACCACACTACCCCTGGTGACCATCCGACGAAACCGGCGACGTGAGTCGCCGGGTCATCCCCGAAGAGCCGCCGGGACTTGCCCGGAGAGCACCCGGCGACTCACATCGCCGGTTCGCCGGAGACCGCCGGAACCGGAGGAGTCCAGCCCCCGGCTGTCACGCCGCCAGCTCCCTCATTCGCCGCCCCGGCGGCGAAGGTCTGGCCGAGGACCGCCGGGGCGTGCCATAATGATGCGATACGGCCCGGCGTGGCGCGATACGAAGCGGCCCACCGGCCTTGGTCTTTATCTTCTCGCCGAGGGCCGTGGTCGTCTGCCGGCCGCCGCCCGCCGGCTTCATCATCCGTCGTCGTCCGGTCGCGCCGATCGCCGGCGCGGGGAGAGACTGTCTCATGAGAATCAGGTTGAGGGGGATGGCCGGCCGGCCGGCACGCCTGGCCGCGGCCGGTCTGGTCGGGCTGATGCTCGCCGGTTGCGACGCCCCGCCGGGCATCGAGCCGATCGCGCCGCCGGGCGCGCCCGTCCCGCGCAAGTCGCCCGACCCAGACCCGTCCCAGGCCCAGGGCGAGATGCCCGCGCCGTCGCTGGAGGCCGCCAAGGCCCAGGCCACCAAGGTCGTCGAGTACGTCCCGGCCGAGCCCACCGCCAAGGGGGAGACCAGGACCACCCCGGGCGGCATCAAGTACGAGACGATCACGCCCGGCACCGGGGCCGAGCTGAAGGCCGGACAGACCGGGAAGTTCATCTACGTGGGCAAGGTGGCCGAGGGCGGCAAGATCTTCGACGACCGCACGAAGCGGCTCAATCGCCCCGAGCTGCTCAGCCTCTCCGAGAGCACCAAGGGCTGGCGCGGGGCCCTGCCGGGCATGCGCGTCGGCGAGGTCCGCAAGCTGACAGTCCCGCCCGAGCAGGCCTACGGCGCCAAGGGCCATCCCCCCGATATCCCGCCCAACGCGACCATCATCTACGAGGTCGAGTTGCTCGGGATCTTCGAGTGATTCCCGCATCGCCGGGTTGACCTGGGGCCGACGGGGTCGAGGCATCCTCCCACGCGGGGATTGCCTCGGCCCGGCCTTGTCGTATACCTTCGTCGGGTCGGAGGACCTGCGACGCGGCGGGCCTCTCCCAAGCCCGGCGTCCGGGCGGAGCTCGCGCCGCCCGGCTCCCGTCTCGCTCTCGATCTCGATCTCCGGCACTCGACTCCGACCGCGACCGCTACCCTGTGCCCGACGCGAATGCCGTCGGCCCGGCCCCGACACCAAGAGGACCTGCATGACGAACGCGGCGACGACCCCCCGGTTCTCGGGCATGAAGTATCGCGTGGTCAACACGCTCGGCACCGGAGCCGGCAGCACGATCCTGCTGATCAGCGACAAGACTTCCGGGGGCAAGCGCTATGCCCTGAAGGTGGTCCGCAAGCAGGAGCCCGAGGACGAGGTCTACGTCCAGCAGGCGCTGACCGAGTTCGAGGCGGCCAAGAAGCTCAACCACCCGGCGATCTCCAAGGTCTTCGACTGCCGGCTCAAGAAGTCGTGGTTCAAGGTCAAGGGCGTCGAGCTGCTGATGGAGTACGTCGACGGCAAGACGCTCGACGAGATCGAGGCCCCCGAGCTCGGCCAGCTCGTGCTGATGTTCTGCCACGTCGCCTCGGCGCTGGCCCACATGCACCGCCGCGGCGTGTTCCACGGCGACCTGAAGCCGGGCAACATCATGCTCAACAAGAACGGCCAGGTGAAGCTGATCGACTTCGGCACCGCCTGGGTCCGCGGCCAGGAGAAGAACCGTATCCAGGGCACGCCGCAGTACATCGCGCCCGAGCAGGCCAACGAGAAGACCGTCAACGAGAAGACGGATATCTACAACCTCGGCGCCACGATGTACCGGATGTTCACGGGCCGGTATTCGCAGGGAGGGATTCCCAAGCCGGGCGATGACCGCAAGCTCGTCCCGCCGATCAAGCTCAACCCGAGGATCCCCGCGCCGCTCAACGAACTGATCATCGCGTCCCTCAGCATCGACCCCTCGCGGCGCCCGGCCGGCATGTTCGAGATCCGCGACCAGATGAACGCCATCGCCAAGGGGATGGGCCTCGACGAGGCCGAGCTCCGCGGGGCCGAGGACGACGACTGAGCGTCTGCCCAGAAGGGCTTGCGAGGCCATCTTGCGGGGTGGGCAACGCCCGCCGATTCGAGGCCTCGGCTTCATCGGAGGCGCGATGATTAGTGCCTTCTGGCCTTGCCTCGGCTCGCTCATTTTGCCCTGTGTGTGGCTCCTCTCGGCTTCCTTCCCGGGTCTCTCCCGCCGCCCGGAGCGACCCGGTCGCCTTACGATCGGTGCCATGACCATGGCGGTCCTCTTTCTGGCGTTCGACTTCGGCTTCATCATGAGGGGCGATCTAATCCACCCCACGATGAAGGTCTACGCCCTGACGGCCGATTCCGTCATCGTCGGGACCCTGCTCGTCGGGCGGTCAGTCGCGCGACTCGCACTGACCGCCCTGATTATGGTGTCATGGATAGCAGCCCTACTCACCAGCCTTGCGGCGGGCTGCCTCCACAACTGGCTGACCTGGGGACGGCTCTTTCGCTGAGTCCATCGCCCCGCCGCTCGGCCCTGTTCGCCCACGAGCCAGGAGGTTCCGCATCGCCGCGTCGAAGCGTTTTCTCTTCTGCTGTTTCATCGCGTCCTCGTGACGGGTCCGGCGGCCCTCGTTAGCGACTCTCCGAGGGGGCCAGGACCGATCCGGATGGACTGAGCCTCAGTCGGGTGATGTCAGGCGAGGGGTGTCGTCGATCGCCTCGCCCGTATTCCTGCCATTCATCCGACGACCATTTGTCTTCGTGGTTTGTCGGTTCGCTCGCGACCTGGTGCCATGCGCCCGGGGTGGTCGGAGCAAAGGCAGGGGGGACAGCCGCCATCGGCAACAGACGCCTTTCGGCCGCCAGGCTGTCGCGCCGGCCGGAGAATTCGTGATATCTTGACCAATCGCTCCGGGCGAGGAGAGGGGATCGGGCCAGGCCGGCTTACGGGCTCCGCCTTTCACCTCGTCGCTGGCCGCTCCCGATGAAGCCGCAAGAGGGACCTCGAGCCATGTTGAGCCGCGAGTCGCGATCGATCGCCCTGATGTTGCTGGGCCTCGCCGCCGGTACGGCCGCCCTGGTGCGAGGCGATGAACCCAGGGGTCTCCCGCCGGGTCCGCCGTCGACGGCCGCGCAGGCGGATGACGCCGGCGCGCGCCCGGCGCCCGGGCGGATGTTCGTGGCCGGCCGCGTCCGCGACGCGCGAGGAAACCCGGTGCCGGGCGCGGCGATCCTGGTCCAGGCGCGGAGCACGAGGCCCGGGCGTGCCCCGTTTCTGTCGCGCTTCAAGCCGGTCCGGCTCGGCGGCGGCCGCGCCGACGGCTTGGGCCGGTTCCGGTTCGATGCGCTCCGGACGTCCTCGACCCGGCACGAGGATTTCCTCGCCGTCGCGATGGCGCCCGGCCATGGCATCGGCTGGGTCATGCTCGACCCCGACAGCGATCAGCCCGAGGCCGAGATCTCGCTCCGGCCGGAACAGGTGATTCACGGGCGCGTGTTCGACGTGCAGGGCCGGCCCGTGCCCGGCGTCGCGGTCTCGGTCACGTCGATCCAGAGCGATATCCCGCGCGCCCGGGCCAGCCTCCACGACCGTTCCGTCCATCGTCGGGTCGACGCCGTCTCTTTCTGGTCCAGGGATGTCCTCGACGATCCGGCATGGCCTCGGCCGTCGTCGACCGACGCCGAGGGCCGCTTCACGGTGCGAGGCGTGGGCCGGAACCTGAAGGCCAACCTGGCCGCTCGTCACCCGCGGTTCGCCCCCCAGTTGATCGAGGTCGCCACGGATGACGAAGGGGAGTCGAAGGCGGTGACGGCGGCGCTGGTGCCGCCTCAGATCGTCAACGTGCGCGTGACGTATGCCGATACGGGCCGGCCGGTCCCTCGCGCGCCGCTGTGGGTCGCGTCCAACCAGGCGAGGGTCTCCAGGGTCGATGAATCGGAGACCGACGCCGACGGGCGGACACGCATCAATTCCTGGCCGACCGAGCGGGGTTACGGCGTCACGGCGTATCCGCCGGAGGGCGAGCCGTACCTCGTGGCCAGGGCAAGTGTCAACTGGCCGAAGGGCGCGCTCGAGCAGACCCTCGACATCGTTCTGCCGCGGGGCATCGAGGTGCGCGGCAAGGTCACCGAGGCGGGCTCCGGCCGCCCGGTCGCGGGGGCACGCGTCGACTTCACCGCCCGCCAAGGGGCGATGGGCCAGGACATGGCCATGCCGGTTCATACCGGCCCCGACGGCACCTTCCGGCTCGGGGCCGAGCCCAAACCGGGGTATCTCATCGTCCGGGCGCCTGAGGACGACCTGGTGTTCCAGGCCGTCGGCTCCCGGTTGGTCCTGGACGGACGGCCGGGCGGCACGAGGCTTTACTCGCACGCCTACGCGGCGCTCGACCTGAAGCCGGGCATGGGTAGCCAGGAGGTGAACCTGACGGTCCGGCGCGGGGTGACGGTGCGAGGCCGGGTCGTCGGACCGGACGGCCAGCCCGTCGGGGATGCGTGGATCTTCAGCCGTTTGATCCTCGATCCGAGCCGGGGGCCCTGGACGAGCTGGGCCGGCTCCTATCACGGCAAGCTGCGCAACGGTCAGTTCGAGGTTGGCGGATTCGATCCCGATGCCGAGGAGTCCGTCCCCGTGTACTTCCTCGAGCCGGAGCGCAAGCTGGGGGCGGTCGTCAACCTATCGGCCCGGTCGGCGGCGCGCGGGCCGGTTACCGTCCGGCTCGAGCCGTGCGGGAGCGCCCGGGCGTGGCTCGTCGATCCCGAGGGCAAGCCCATCACCAAGCTCGAGCGCAACCTGAGCGTCAGGATGGTGATGACTCCCGGTCCCGTCGCCAACTACTTCCCGAACGAAAAGACGCCCGGCGAGCTGGCCGCGGACGAGGGCCAGTTGGAAACGGTCGACCCGATCAACTATCCGACGTTCCCGGCCCCCGAGGCCAACGGCCGGCTCACGCTTCCCGTCCTGATCCCGGGCGCGTTGTATCGCGTTGTTGATTTCACCATGTACGTCCGCGGCCAGGCCGGGCCGGAGCTCGGCAAGGCCTTCACCGTCGAGCCGGGGCAGAAGCTCAACCTGGGCGATGTCCGGGTCGCCAGACCGTCGCGATAGATAGGAACGGCCCGGACCGGCCCGGCAGGGTAGGGGCCGAATGGGCGTTGGTGCCTTTCGTCGCCAGGCAGGGAAAGAAATCTCGACACTTCTCGCCGAACACCACCTGCGGTAGATGAGCGTCAGCAGCTCGGGGTTGACCTGAATTCGACCGAGCGCTAGCTGGACCGGCCACATACCAGGGGTCAGGAACCGACATCAAAGGTTCCTGAGCCTCTTCTTTCTCAAGGGACATGAAGCGGCGGCCGCCGGCGGGTACGTCCCGCATATCCGCCGGATCGGCGAAGAGGCGAAGACCTGTGACCGGTCGAGGGGCACAAGCCGCGGCGCTGGGTGGTGAAGCGGACATTCGCATGGCTGTCCAAGTGCCGGGGCATCCTGGTGCGGTACGAGAAGAAGGACGAGAACGACCTCGGGCTGATCCAACTGGCGTGCGGCCTCCTCTGGTATCGTCGCCTGCACCGGCTCGGGACGGTTGACGCAAAATCGATCATCATATGAGAACTATCTAGGTTCTCGGATAGCTTCTTAATCGACGACCGCCGAGTAATTGATGTCGCTCGACGCGCCGTCGGCAGCCAGGATACGGCCAACGACCGTCGCCCTGACGGCACCCTTGTAGGGCTTGGCGAATTGGATCGTCACACGCGCGTTGCCGTCGAAGGTGATCCCCTTGATGCGTACCACCTTGCTGTAGACCACCTTCCCGTGCTTCTTCGCCGCCCCGAGGGCGCTGTACAGCGCCGGGTTGCCCACCGATCCCGGGTCCAGCGCCTCGTCGAAACCGATGGTGATCGCGGTCAGCCCCTTCTTCGTCCGGCTCTCGTTGACGATCCCGGTGATGTCTGGCGGAGGGGGATTCGGCCGGTGTTGCGGAGGGAGAATCGGCTGGTCGACGTTGATATGGACGATCGCGGTCGCCGTGGTGTACTCCGTCGTATCGGCCGGCGTGAACGTCACCGCCAGTACCTGGTTGGCGCCTGCACTCAAGATCGTCCCGGCGGCCGGCGTGTAGGCGAAGGTGCCTGGGACGGAGGCGGTGGCGTCGAGCTGGAACCCGGTCAACGGCGTTCCGGCGACGATATCCGCCGGATTCGTCCAGGAGATCGTCGGCGTCTGGGCTTTCACTACCGTGACCCGGAAGGATTGCGAGGCCGTGTCGGGCCCGTCGCTCACCGAGGCGGTCACCGTGAACGTCCCGACGTAGCCCGGGCTCGGCGTGATCGACAGCACGTTGTTCTCGATCGAGAGCATTGCCGGAGCCGAGCCGGCGCCGCTGCCGGCGATCGCCGCCGAATAGGTTAATGCGGTGCCGCTGGAGTCCGTCCCGGCGAGCTTGACCGAGGCCGGACCATGAATCCTGAGATCCGCCACGGGAGCGAGCGACGGCGTCACGACTGCGACCTGGAAAGTCGTCGTGGAGGACACCAGGCCATTGGTCGCCGTGACCGTTACGGGAAACGTCCCGGTGTAACCCGCGGCCGGGGTCACGACCAGGTTGTTGCCGTCGACTCGAGCCGTCGCTGAGGCTCCGCCACCGACGGCTGCCGAGAAGGTCAAGGCCGCCCCCGTGGGGTCGGTCGCCGTGATCACGGGCACCACCGACTCGCCGGCATCGATCGTCCAGGTCGGGATCGAGTTGATCCTTGGCGGAGTGGGGTCGACGACCGTGATCGCCACGTCGTCCGTCGGCTTGATGTTTGCCGTCGGATTACCGTCGTCGGCCTGAACGGACAGGTCGTAGGCGGCGACGGTGGTAGACTTTAACGCCGTAGCGTCGGCAACCGTCACCACGCCGGTCGTCGGGTCGATCGCGAAGGCGCCCGAGCCCTGGAGGCTGTAGCGGACGGCGTCGCCGTCGGGATCGGTCGCCTGTACCTTGCCGACCACCGTGCCGACGGGGCTAGCGAGCGGCACCGTGAAACGGTACGGTCCGGCGAACTGCGGCGCCATGTCGGCCCGATAGATCCGCGCGTAGGTAGACATCAAGGCGAGGTTCGGGTCGTTGGGGTCGAGCTGCGTGAACGCGACGCTGATCTCGCCGGCGTCATTGAAGCCAACCCCGGTGCTGTACATCGATTGCTGCTCAGCGGTCGCCGTCGGCACGAGGATCGATGTGGACTGAACCCGCCCTTGGGGGTTGATGAGCTTGCCGTTTACCTCGTCCACGTCGTAGAGGCCGACACCGGTTTGCGTCTCGTCCCAGGCAACGAAGGTCCATCCCTCAGGGTTGGTGGCGAGCCGAACGTGATAGATCGTCGTCGTTCCTGCAACGTAGGCGATCTGATCCCCGCCGTCGCTGCCGTCGGCTCCGTAGCGGTGAATGTGAATCGTCTGCTGGTCCGAGTAGGCGATTGTGATATCCCCCTGGGCATCGACTCCGGCCGCCTGAGCCGGATCGCTGTGGCCAGGGTCGGGGAAGACGGTCAGCTCGGCCGAGTCGTTGGAAAGGCCGGCTTGGGTCACGCGGAGCGCCATGACGGCCTTCTGGCCCTCGTCGTTCCAGGTGATAACTCCGTCGCCTGAGGCGTCGAGCGCCACTGCCGGCCCGTAGAGGTTGCCGTACGCCTGAGAGTTGAGTCGCCAGGGGGCGCGGGTGATCGACCCCGAGGCGGAGAGGGTGACGGCATCGATGGTGGAGCCGGCCGAACTGGACTCCACGTAGGCGATCAGCAGGTTCCCCGACCCATCGACGGCCGCGACGGGTTCGGGGTCCGAATTGTTGGTGGCCGCGACGATCGGCCCGCCGACTGGGGCCCCCGACGCGTCAAAGCGCTGGACCATGATCGTGAACTGCGGGGTGCCACCGGGTGGGATCGGCGGGGTATAGATCTCGTCGAACGACCCGTCGGGCAGACCGACGAACGACACCCTCAACCCCCCGGCCACTTGCACCGGGCTCCCCAGTGCCTGGCCCGAGGCGTTGAATTCGCGGAAGTACACAGCGGTCTGGGAGTCCGCCCAGAACACCCGGACATTGCCCTGGGCATCGACGGTCGTGCCGTACCCGATGGCGGAGATCCCTGCGGCGACCTGGTCGGGTGAGGCCTGGATCTGGCTGGCCATGGCCGTGATCTTCGGCTGGTAATCGGGGGCGGCCGTGACGGTCAGGGTAGTCGTCGAGGTCGTCACGGCGCCCTGATATCCGACGCCGTCATATAGACCGTAGGCGGCGGTGGAGACGGTATAGGTCCCGGGCTGCAAGCCGCCGACGTAGCCGCTCCAAGTCCAGTTCGACGCGGCTGCGGCGTATCCGATGTCTCGATACGTCGCCGCGCCGGCGCCCTGGCCCACCTCGCTCAGGTAGAACTCGACGTGATCGATCGTGCCGGCGGGGATGGTGGGGTTGGTCGCCTGGAGCGTCAGCTTGTCGGTTCCGGCTGCGCTGAACGAGGAGGGGCTGGCCGCGACCCCGCCCACGCTCGGCACGTTGGGGAGGACGTTGACGGTAAACGTCTCCGAGGCGGCGCTCAGCCTGCTCGAAGCGATGACGGTGAAGGTGTGACTACCAAGGGAATCGGGCCCGGCGAAAAAGTCGAAGGCGCCATCGAACTGGTTGAAGGAGGCGGAACCATCGCCGTCCAGGCTATAATTGATTTGCAGGCCGTGCGCGTCGGTGGCCGAAAGGTCGAGGGAGATCGACTGCTCGGCGTAGAGGGTGATCGAGGTGGAGGTCGGGTTGCGGAAAGTCGGCGGTGGCTCCTGGCCCTGGGGCGTGTTAATCGACGGGCCGGAGATCGGGATCGAGTCGACCTCCTTATAGTACTGGGTGAAGGTCGCCCAGGGCATTCGAATGATCCCATCATCAACCCCATCGATCGTGAACTCGTACGGGGACGTGGAATCGCGTCCCCAGGGGTTGCGCAACGTCACGTAGGTGCCCGCCGCCGAGGACTCGATACCGACGACGGTGTAGCAGTGGTCGCCGATGACTCCATCGGCCGGGTCCAGGTTATATGGATCGGCGCTCTGCATGGTCACCGCGATGGCCGGATTTCCGTTGTCGAGGAGTCCCGAGATCGTGTCGGGAGTCACGGTCGCCATCGCCTGGCTCGTTCCGGACAGGCCGGTGAGTGCCAGGAAGGCATTCGCCACGCTGTGATAATCCAATCCGAGCGAGTTCTCCAGGCTGAGGTAGGCGCGCTGGAAGAGGGTCGGCCAGAATTCGTTAGGATCGGTCGAGCGGGCGTCGCCTGGCTGGAATGTGCCGTTGAACTCGACCGGGACCTCGACGAGCTGGGACCCACCGCCCGCCGTCGGCTCGTACAGGTCGACGTTGTAGACGATGTCCGTCGGGCTCTTGACGGAGAGCACCGAGATCTCCGAAGCGAGATTGAAGGTGCTCCGCGCGACGGCCGAGAGCGTCGAGTCGAAGGCGCAGGTATCCGCGAACCCCTGGACGACCTTGTCGAACGTCAGCGCCTTGGCAGCGCCGGGGGCGACTTCGGCTCCATCCGTCAGGAACGAGCCGGTGACCTCCACCGGCGGGGACACGGTCTCGTCCGTATTCGAGGTCTCGGGTCCGCTGGTCACGAGCGAGGGCGAGACTGCGACGGCGGCCGAGAGGAGGGTCGCCGGGGAGGTCGCCGGCAGGGTCAAGAGGGTTCGTGATTCCATAAGGTCGAACACCGGCGAGAATCGAGCACGCGGCCGGGTAGAACTCCCTCGCTGGCCGTGCTCCGCGAAGCGGGAAGCCACGGCGAGCCAGGGTACGCCGCGCCCACCTGAGAGTCCCCGCTGCCCGCCGCGCGAGTTGGGGCCCTTGTTCGAAGTCATGACGAAGGTCCTTTCTCGAGAGGTCGTGGCGTTTGGTGCAGCGCGTGACATACCAGGGGTCAGGAACCGAAATCAAAGGTTCCTGACCC
>DAIDHB010000405.1 GCA_027452145.1 Planctomycetales bacterium | reverse complement strand
CGTTCGATCGGTTCGAGGGCGTCCGCAACCCCCTGTCGGGGCGGTCGCTGGCTGACGACGACGGCCCGGGGCGCGGCCCATCGATACAGGGCCGCCGGATTGGCCGCGCGGCCGCCGTGGTGCGGCGAGAGCAGGACATCCGGCGGCGGATCGGGGCTCGGTCGTCCAAGAAGGGCCGACAACCCCAGGCCCTCGACGTCGCCCGTCAATAGCAGTTGCCGGCCCGACCAGGAGACGTCGATCACGAGGCTCCGCGCGTTGTCGGGCGCCTCGGGATACCAGCCCGCGGGGGGATGCTGCACCGACAGCCGCGCGCCGCCCACGTCCCAGGTCTCGCCGGCGATCGTGGGGACAATCGGAATCCCGCGGGATCGGATTCTCTCCAGCAACTTTTCGGCGTCGGGATTGGCTGAGCCGCCAAACCCTTCCGGGACACGCACGGCGCCGATCTCAAAGCGGTCGAAAAGGTCGGACAGACCATTGTAATGGTCCTGGTCGGCATGGCTGAGAATGATCTCGTCGATCCGCGAGACGCCGCGCGACCAGAGCGCCGGCGCGACGATGCGGCGGCCGACGGAGGGATCGCCCATCCGTCCGCAGTCGTACAGGACCACCCCGCCGCCCGGTCCCTGGACCACGACCGACAGGCCGTGGCCCACCGCAAGGACGTCGGCCTCGGGCGTCGCGGGCGCCGGCGGGAACCAGGCCGGTAGCAGGCCCGCCAGCGACCAGGCCGACAGGCCGCACCACGCCCAAAGGCGCCAGCCCCGCCACTCCCGGAGAGGAATCGACGAGCCCACGCTCGCCGCCGCGGCGAGGGCCAGCAAAAGATAGAACCCCAGCGTCCACGCCCAGCCGGGCCCGGCCGAGAACCGGTAGCCCCAGGGCTGCGCCACGCCCCAGAGGACGACCGTCTGCGTCCACTCGAGCAGTCGGCCCGCGGCCTGGGTCGACAGCATCCCGGCCGGCGCCCAGATGACCGAGAGAACCATCCCCAACCCGCCCAGCAGCAGCGCCGTGGATGTCAGCGGGATCAGCGGGACGTTGAGCAGGATGCCGATCGGCGAGACCACGTGGAACCGCATCGCGACCAGCGGCAGTGCGGCTAACCAGACGACCGTGGAGGCCAGGATGGTGCGGAACCCATAGCGGATCGCCGCGCGAATCCCCTTCTTCCAGCCGGGTTCCAACCGACGCTCCAGCTCATCCAGGGGCGAGGGCGGACCGAGGACACGGTCGCGCGCCGCCCGACCCACGGCGCCGAGCCCGAGTTCGGCGGGGGCCACCAGCCAGCCCAGCGCGGCGATCGCCAGGAACGAGAGCTGGCAGCCGACATCGAAGAGATAGGTGGGATTCACGGCGAGAGTGCCCAGCGCCGCCAGCGAGAGGATGTTCGCCGGCCGGGTTATCCGGCCGGCCATCTCGGCCAGGCAGAAGGTGACGGTCATGATCGTCGACCGCACCACCGACGGCGCCGGGCCGACAAGCGCCGCGTAGGCAATTGTCGCGAGGGCGACGCCGAGAAACGCTGGCCTCCGCGGCACGCCGACGGCCCGCGCGACCAGGAGGAGCGCCCCGGCGAGGACCTGCATGTGCAGCCCGGAGATCGCCAGCAGGTGCGTCGTCCCGGTCCGGGCGAAGGCGTAGTTGACGTCGGGATCGACCCCCTCGCGCCGGCCGAGCAAGAGCGCGGCGGCCAGGGGCTCGACGTCCGGCCGGGTGCCGCCGACCAGGCTCTCGCGGCTCCAGGCTCGCAGCCTGCCGAGCAGCCGCGACAGCGGGTTGCTGCGGCCTTCGGGGTCGGGCCGGATGCCCTCGGCCGCCGCGATCGTCAGCCGCAGGTCGATCCCCTGCCCTCGCAGGTAGGCGCGATAATCGAACTCGCCCGGGTTGAGCGGACCGGCGATCGTGGACAACTGGCCGACGGCCTCGACCGGCATCCCGCCGAGCAGGTCGTCGGCCCGGCCTTCGAGGCTCGCCATCGCCCGGCCCGACGCCGGCCGCCAGCCGCCGCCGTCGTTCGCCGCCGTGATGTCGAGCACGAACCTGGTGCGCGACGAGTCCTGGCCATCCCTCGCATCCCCGGCGCGTGGCGACGACCCATACCGATCGGCCTCGACGCGACGAGTTCCCAGCACCTCGCGGACGACGCCCCGCACCCAGGCCGGCCGGGGAGTGTCGCTCTCGGCGCGCGCGAGGTCGTCGGGCGCGCGGTCCGACCACCAGTCGTGGTGCCATCCCCCGCCGACGCCGAAGAACGCCACCAGCACGGCCAGGTTGGCGGCCAGCGTGCGGCTCGCGGCGAGCAACGCCGCGGCCCCGGCGCCGAGGGCCAGCGCGGCCCAGGTCGCGGTCCCCCAGGGCGAGATATGGCGATCCAGCACGATCCCGAGCGCCGCGGCCAGCAGGACGGGAGCCAGCGGCGCCCAGGTCGCGCCGGTCACGACCGCCTGCGAATCGGACCGCCGGGATCCGTCGTCCACCGTTCGTCCCTCGCCCTCAACGTATTGGCCCGGCAGGAAGTCGCCGGGGAGGCCACGCATTGCACGCACATCGAGCCCGAGAATCGGGCTGGAAAGCCGGACCCGGGTTCATGCCGGGCAATCGACGCGTGACCTCGCTCACCTCGCCGATTCAAGTTAGCACGCCGTCCCGCATCCGCACAGGATGGCCCCGGGATTCCCGGAGAGCGCCGCGATCGTCCTCGTCGGTCGATCGCTCATGGCTGGACATGAGCCCCTCGATCGGCGATCCTGGGGCTTATCCGTGTCCCCGCCCGGCGCCCTCGCGGGGAACATCCCCACTCAACCTTCCCCCGCCAAGCGCCTGGAGAGGATGTCGCCATGCAGCACCGTTATCCCTGCGGCGGTGTGAACCGCCGCGGTTTCCTGTCCGCCTCCGCCTGTGCGGCCGCGGCTGCGTCGGTCCCGATCATCTCGGGTCGCGCGGCTCGTGCGGCGGACGACGTCGGCTCGGTCACGAAGACGACCCATTTCGGGGCCGGCAACAAGCCCCTTGGCAAGCTCGCCGCGCCTGGGCTCTATCCCGGCCGCGTCGTCGAGGCAAAGAACCCCCGGATGATCCAGGGCGGCGAGCGCAACGCCGAGGCCATCAAGGCGACGATGGACGCCGGCATCAAGAGCCTCACCGGCGCCACCGACGCGGTCGAGGGCTGGAAGCACTTCTTCGAGCCGGGCGACGTCGTCGGGATCAAGGTCGTGCCCAACGGCCAGCCGTTCGCGCATTCGTCGTACGAGATCGTCCTGGAAGTGATCGAGAAGCTCAAGGCGTGCGGGGTCAAGGGCCGGGACATCTTCGTCTACGACCGCTACAAGGGCGAGTTCATGGACGCCGGCTACCACAAGATCCTGCCGGGCGACGTCCACTGGGGCGGCATGGACCCCGAGGGGAACCAGACCAAGCTGGACTTCCCCTCGCAGGCCAGGGACCCGATGGTCGGCTTCGACCATGATGCCTTCGTCTGGATGGACCTGGTCAACTACGGCGGGGATCCGAAGGACGACCGGCAGTACCGCTCGCACCTGGGCAAGCTGGTGACCAAGACGCTCAACAAGATCGTCGCCATCCCGGTCCTGAAGGACCACGGCTCGGCGGGCGTGACGGGCGCGCTCAAGAACATGAGCCACGGCACGGTGAACAACGTCGCTCGCTCGCACAGCAACAACTTCACCAACGTCTGCAACCAGTTCATCCCGCAGATGGTCAGCCATCCGATCATCCGGGATCGCTTCGTTCTCCAGATCCTGGACGGCATCCGCGGCGTCTACCAGGGCGGGCCGTTCGCGTGGGAGGGTGGCAAGTACACCTGGGAATATAACTCGATCTTCTTCGCCACGGATCCGGTGGCGCTCGATCACGTCGAGTGGACCATCATCGACGAGAAGCGGAAGAGCGAGAAGCTGCCGCCGGTCGCCGCCGCGGGCAAGGCCGCGCTCGACCCGCTGGGCAAGGAGGGCTTCGACGTCCGCCAGCCGCAGCACATCGCCCTGGCCGGTGCGATGGGGCTGGGGCTGTTCGACTTCAAGTCGAACAAGGGGCGCCGGCACTCGATCGATCACCGGGTGGAGAAGGTTTAAAAGCCTGTCCCGGAAGCCCACGAAGTGGGCGCCAGGATGTAGCCGGGGGGCGTCAGCCCCCCGGACCTTCATGCGACTCCTCATCTCCGCGACATCGTGTCAACCATCCGCCCGCGACTCCGCGTGGCGGGGTCGCGGGCGAGTGGGTCTTTTGAGAGGATTCGGTGTGTGGCACTGCGGTCCGGCCCCGGGGGGCTGACGCCCCCCGGCTACGTCCGATCGCCCCCTGACGGGGGCTCGGAGTCGAGGCCATCGCCGGTGGTCAATGCCCACCCTACGGGATCGCCCGTGAGCCCTCCGGCATCGACTCTCACAGGTCTCCCACTGCTCGCTGGAGGCGGAACGACGCCAGGCTCTCGTCGTAGACGGCGTTATAAAAATTGCTCAGCGACTGGATGCGACGGGTCTCGGCGTCGAGGACCTCGGTATAGGTGCTGAGCTGCTGGCGGTAGCGCTCGGAGACGACGTTGATGTTCTCCTGGGCCTGGGCGATCGCCAGCTTGGCGACCGGGACGCGCCGCTTCGCCTGCTGGAGGTCGAGCCAGCGGGTCCGGACCTCCAGGGCGATGTCGGCCGCGGTGTCCTCGCGCCGCTTAACCGTCGCGCGCTCCTGCATGTTGACCGCCGCGGCGCGGCGGCGGGTCGCCCCGCTGTCGGTGATCGTCCAGTCGGCGTAGAACGTCGCGGCGCCGATGCCCTGCGGAGTGAAGTTATTGCTCCCCAGGAACACATAGCCCATCGCGAAGCCGACCTGCGGCCGGACGCCGGCGCGGGTGGACTCGGCCTGGTTGCCGAGCGCGCGGGCCTGCTGTGTCAGGCTCGCCAGCTCGGGGCGGGCCGACATCGCCCGCCGGGTCAGCCATTGCACCTCCTCCTCGTTGCTGGCCGAGGCGATCGGCATGCTGCGCACGGCGTCCTGGGCCATCGTCGCCCAGTCGGCGGCCGGCGGGATCGTCGTCAGCTCATCGAGCGAGGTCGGCTCGTTCAGCGGCCGGCAGAGGTAGCGGTTATAGGTCGCCCGGGCCGACTCGAGCGCGGTGCGCGCCTGGATCTCGGCGAGCTGGGCGTTGGCCAGCGACACCTGCGACGCCAGCTCCTCGCTGCGGATCGCCAGGCCCTGCTCGAGCCGATTGTGGACGTCCCGCGCGAACGAATCGAGCTGCTCGACGCTGCTCTGCGCCACCTCGAGATTCTTCTGGGCCCGCAGCACGCCGACGTACGCTTCCGCGACCCTGAGCTTCAGATCCATCGCGGTGCGGAATTCCTCGTGGCGCTGCGCGCCGAGCTGGGCATCGGCCGCGTCGATGTTCCGCAGCAGCCGGCCGCCCGTGTACAGCGGGACGCTCGCGAACGTCAGCGAGACCGGCAGGTTCACCTGCCCGGGCCCCAGCGCGGGCAACACCGAGGGAAACGCCGAGCCGAACGGGTTGGTCCCCGCGCCCCGGCCGCCGGCCGAGGATCCCAGGAACGATCCCGTGCTGATCCCCGGCGAGGTCGTGAGCAGCGCGTCGAATGTGAACGATCGCACCGTCGGCCATCGGCTCGACTTCGCCGCCTTGACGTTGAATCCCTGCGACATCGTTGTCGCCTGCTGCGACTGGAGGCCGGCGTTGACCCTCAGGGCGATGCCCCACGCCTCGCGCAGGTCCTCGCCGCGTGCCACCCCGATCCCGCCCGCCGAAACGAAGCAGGCCGCCACCACGATGAGGAACCGAGCATTTCGTTTCATGGCCCCGTCAACTCCTCCCATCGGCGCCGTCCGACGCGCCCGGACTCACCGATCCGGTCCGACCCTGACGTTCCTTTCGACGATCGCGAGCATCGCTGTTGATACCCGAGGCGCTTTCCACCCGTCCGGACCTGCGGAACCTCGCAGTTGTAGGGATCAGGCAGACGACACGGCGATCGGCACGACGGAAAAGTCCGCCCCCGTTCTCAAAACCCGGCCCGCCGCCATTGCGACCGGACGCGATGCGGCGTCCCCCCAAGCGATTTCCTGATCGAGCTGCGGGCCCGCGAATTGATGCATGAAATCCGCGTTTGATCTTGACGATTCCGGGGATTTCGCCAGTTTTGCGGATCACAACTCAAGTCGGGTCGTTCGTCGGCCGATGGACCTGGAAGAGCATGACTCTTTTAAGACCCTCATTGAGGGTCTGGATCGAGGGTGTCCCCTCGATCGGTCGAAAGCTTCCTTGCACGGATGCGGGGCAGCGGGTCGCCGGGTGGTCGAATCACATCAGACAGGGGTAGCGGCCGGCGCATGCGCAGGGAATCGCGCAAAGTCCTGGCGATCGGGTTGTTGTTCCTCACGGGGATCGGGGGCGGCGCCGCGCGACAGGATGGCCAGCCGTCCGCCGCCGCGGGCCGCTCCGAATCCGTTCGGATGACGGTGGAGCTGAGCTGGGCGCTCGCCGGGAGCAAGGTTGCGGACGGTTCGCCTGAGGCGGGCGAGTCGGGCGTGGTGCTGGAGATGAGCGAGGGGCGGGTGATCGAGGCGATCGCCTGGCCGCGGGGGTCGCGCGGCGAGCGGGGCTCGCCGCCGGGGTGGGGGCCTTCGCCATCGGGCGGGTGGCGGCTGGGCGTGTTGAACGAAGGGCGCGTCCGCGCGAGGGTTGAGGCTCCGGTCGATGCGAAGTTGATCGTGCGGGGGGGCGACCAGTCGGTGAGCGTCCCGGTAGCGGCGATCCTCGATCGGCCGCAGCACAATCCGGAGACGGCGCTTTTGCGAGTGGCGGTCGAGCGGCTGGCCTGGGATGCCCTGTCGGTCAAGCTGGGTGAGTCCGCGGCGGACGGCATCGTCGAGCCGGGTGCGGACGTGCCGATCTCGCTGGGACTCAACATCCTCTGGCCCGAGTCGACGGATGTCGCGGTGCGCTACTCGGCCCTGATCCGGCCGTCGAAGGGGGGCGAGCCGCTGGTCCGACAGGATGGCCAGGAAGTGCTGCCCACCAACCGCCGCGAGGTTCCGGTCCGGCTGCTGAACCTGCGTGCGCCGCGGCCCGAGGGGACGTACGTCGTCGAGGTCCAGGCGAGCTGGGAGCCGATCGCGCACGACGGCACGAGGCTGGGGCGTCTCATCCGCCGGCGGAAGCCGGCGACCGCGGCGACCTCGTCGGTCCGGAGGACGGAGCTGGTGGTGATCGCCGCGCGGGGCGCCGGGCAGCCGGCCGAGGCGACGCCGCGCGAGCCCCGGCGGCCCGGTGCGGAGGTCGCCGTCGACTCGATCGACCTGTCGCGTCCGCGGGTCCATCGCCCGCTCGCCACCGGGCGTTCGCCGCTGGCGGAAGCCGGCCGATCGACGTGGGAAGTCCCCGCCGAGGCCCTGATCGAGCCCTCGCGTCGCGACCGCCTGCGCGGCTGGTTTCAGCGGAACGAGGGGGAGTCGGGGCGTCTGGAGGCCGCCAACGGCTCGGGCCTGGCCTGGTCGGCCGTCGGGCTCCGGGCGGCCCACCCGGGCCGGCCGCATCGCCTGACGCTGTCGCTCAAGGGTGGCGAGCCCGCCTCGCTGGGCGTCGCGCTGATCGAGGCCGTCGAAGCGGGCGCCGCCGGCCCCCGGCCCCGCGTCCTGCTCGACGCCTGTGCCTCGGGTCCTCCGGTCCTGGAGAACGGCCCGGCGGTGAGCTTCTCGTGGTACGTCTGGCCCGGCTCGACCGAGAGCGTCATGGTCGTCTACAACCGCGGTGCCGAGTCCGCCGTCCGCATCGGCACCATCACCCTCGCCGAGCTCGACGACCTGCCCGACCCGCCGCCGATCCGGATGCCCGCGACCACCTCGACGCGGACGCTGGGGCTCTCGCTCGACGGGGCGCATCCCCTCGACCCATTCGGCGGCGATTCCTCGACCGCCGAGATCTGGTCCGCGGCGACCAATCTGGCGCGCTACCTCTCGTTTTGCGGGGCCTCGGCCGTCGTGGTCCCCGAATCCCTCGGCGATCGCGAAGACCGCCGGGCCCTCGACGGCCAGGCCGACGAGGACGCGTGCGGACCCGATCGCCTCGAGCTCGTCCGCCGGGTGCTGGAACGCCGCGGGAGTTCGCTCTGGCTCGAGCTGGCGTTCGACGGCCCGGACGCCCTACCCGGCCTGCCGCCGCCCGACTCGCCCGAGGCGCTAAGCCGCGGGCTCGTCCGGCTCGATGGCCACGGCCAGCCGGTCGACTCGGCGTATCACCCGCTGCATCCTGAGGTGCGCCAGGCGATGCGCCGCCGGGTGGTCGAGGCGACGGCGAGGCTCCGGCCGGACGGGCCGACGGACCCTCGCACGGCGCCGGGCGTGGTGATCCGGCTCGGCGAGGGTCCGACCCTGCTGGGCACTCCCGACACGGGCATTGACGACGCCACCTACGCCCGGTTCGTCCGCGAGACCTTCAACGGCGACACCGCGAGGACGATCCCCGGGCTATCGAGTGACGACCCCGGGCGGTTTGCCCTGCGGCTCCGCTACCTCTCTGGCGCCGGCCGGATGCCGTGGCTGACCTGTCGCAGCCGGGCCATCGCATCGCTCCACGCCGAGCTCGGCGCGGCCGTCCAGGAGACGGTCCCCGGCGCCATGCTCGCCGTGGTGACGCCCGGGCTCGACTCGGGTCCGGCCGGCGCCGAGGCCCGCCGCGTCGACCTGGCCGGCCTGACGCCCAGCCTGGCCTGGCGGAGCGTCGGCCTGGACCTCGGATCCTGGCCGATGGGCCCGGCCGGTCCCGCGATCCTGCGCGGCACCACGCTGTCGGCCGATGCCCTGGCCCACGACCTGGCGACCAGCCCGGACCTCGACGCAATCGTTGCCGGCCGGCCCCGCCGGGGGTCGTTCCTCGCTGTCGACGGATCCAGCGGTTCGGCACCGGTCGCCGCCGCCGGGGCGGCGGCCGGCCCGCGCGCCTCGTCGGTCCGCCTTCGCGCGCTTCCGCTCGGCAGCGGCCCCGCCGCCGACGAGCCGCTGACCCACGCGCTGGCGGCCCTCGACGCCGACTGGGTCATCCTGTCGGCCGCGGCCGCCGCTGGACATGAGGAACGGCTCCGGACGTACGCGGGCGTCCTGCGCGCACTGCCGTCGTGGCCGACCCATCCGGTCGAACGCGCCGTCGACTCCCACGCGCTGGCATTCGGCACGTCGGTGCGGATCTCCGGCAACGACAGCCAGAGTTTCCTGGCGATCGCCAACGACTCGCCCTATCCCATCCGCATCGCGTGCCTCGTCGAGGCGCCCGAAACCGCCGTGATCGACGATCTCGGCCGCGGCTTCCGCCTGGCGCCGACCAGCGAGGCGGGCGGGCGGAACATCGTCCTCGACCTGATCCCTTACGGGATTTCGGCGATCCGCGTGGGGGCGCCCGGCATCCGGGTCGCGTCGGTGAATGCGTATCCATCGGATGCGATTCTCGCGGGTATGCAGACGCGGTCGCACGAGCTGTCGCTCCAGCTCGCCCGGCTGAACCAGGCGGCCTCGGACCCGTCGGCCGAGCCGGCCAACCCCGGCTTCGAACCGACGGACGAGTCCCATCGCGCCGGGCCGACGGGGCCGCCGGCCGCGACCGGTCCCGGCGGCGAGCCGCTGCCCGCGCTGCCCGGCGAGGCCGACCCCGGCGTCACGACCGCCGGGGGCACCGGACCGCTCGGCGCCGGGTCGCCCTCGGTTCCCGGCGGGTGGAGGCTCGAGATCGGGCCGGCCGCGGGCATCGACGGCGCGGCACGATCCGGCCCGGTAGCCGAGGTCCGGGCGGCATCCCCCGGCCGGTCGCTTGTCCTCGATCCGGTGAACCCCCACTCCGGGCGCGGCAGCCTCCGGCTGTCGGCCGCGGATGCCCCGGCCTCGGTGGTGAGCGCCCCGTTCGCACCGGCGTCGCAGTCGAGCCTGACCATTCAGGCGTTCTTCCGCTCGGAGCCGGCGAATGCCGCGGTGCGCGTCTGGATCGAGGGCGGGTCGAACGGCCAGCCGTACGTCCGCCGCTCGGTCCTGGAGGTCTCCTCGGCGTGGGAGCCGCGCGTCGTCCGCGCGGCGGACCTGCCGGCCTCGGGGCTGGACTCGGCCCGGCTCCGCTTCGAGCTCCTGACGCCCGGCAAGCTCTGGATCGACGACCTGAAGGTCGGCAGCGACGCCGCCGCCCGCTCCGCGCGGCTGAATGCCCGGCGGACCGTGCTCGCCGCCCTCCAGGCCTACCGCGAGCACCGCTACGCCGACTTCGCCCGCCTGGCCGGCTCGCACTGGGTCCGCGAGTCGGCCGTCGCCGCCGCGCGGATCGCCCGATCGAGCGACGGCAACACCGGGCCCGGGGCCCCCGACACCGGGGCTTCTGCCCTATCGCGGGACCGCGCCCTCCGGTAAGATCGTCGGCGGAATGACGTTGGATTTCCAGGGAGGTCGGTCCGTCCGGTCGGGTACGACGCAGGCAAGGCAAGGAGGGATGAGGAGTGTTCGTCGCCTGTAACACACTCTGCTTCGCGCGGGAGCCGCTGGAGACGGCCCTCCGCCAGATCGCCGAGCTGGAATTCGACAAGTACGAGCTCGCGCTGGTCGAGCAGGGCGATCATATCCGGCCGTCCGAGGCCGGAGACAACCCCGAGGCGGCGCTGCTACGCCTCCGGCGCGGGCCGAGCCTGGTCCCGTCGTCGCTGTACATCGACTTCGGCCCGGTCGACTGGTCCGAGCCCCTGGCCCACCGCCGCTTCGACGGGCTCTGCCGCCTGGCCAAGGCGCTGAATGTCGCCGTGCTCACGATCCACTCCGCCCCCACCGATACCCCCATCGCCGACGAGGTCAAGCGACTGACCCCGCTCGTCACCAGGGCGATGAGCGAGGGGCTGGTCCTGGCCCTGCTCACTCATTCCGAGACCCTCACCGGCGATCCGAAGGTCGCGGTCGAGCTCTGCCAGGCCATCCCCGGCCTGGGGCTGACCCTCGACCCCAGCCATTTCCTCCAGGGCCCCAGCCCCGCGCCGGACTTCGACATGGTGTTTCCCCATGTCCAGAACGTCCACCTGCGCGATACCGGCCAGGCGCCGGGCGAGTTCCAGGTCCGCGTCGGCCAGGGGCAGATCGAGTACGCCCGGATCGTGGCGATGCTTCAGCGCCACGGCTACAACCGGTCGCTCACCGTCTCGATCATCGACCGGCCCGACAACCCCTTCGACCGCGAGGTCGAGGTCCGGAAGCTCAAGCTGCTGCTCGAGACGCTGATCTGATCTGGGCCGCCGCACTCATCGGTGGCGGGTCCGCAACAACGCGGCGAAACGCACGAGGTGGGCACCATGGCGAGAGTCGTTCGTTTCCACCAGACGGGTGGCCCCGAGGTCCTGAAGATCGAGGATCTGGAGGTCCCGCCCCCCGGGTCGGGAGAGATCCAGATCCGCGTCCACGCCCTGGGCCTCAACCGCGCCGAGGCGATGTTCCGCCGCGGCCAGTATCTCGAGGATCCGAAGCTCCCCGCGCGGCTGGGCTACGAGGCAGCCGGCACGGTCGCGGCGGTCGGGCCCGGCGTGCAGGGGTTCAAGATCGGCGACGCCGTCAGCACGATCCCCGCCTTCTCGCTCAACAGCTATGGGGTCTATGGCGAGCTGGCCAACGCCCCAGTGCACGCGGTGGCGCACCATCCCCCGTCGCTCTCGTGGACCGAGGCGGCGGCGGTCTGGATGCAATACCTCACCGCCTACGGAGCCCTCATCGACATCGCCGGCCTGAAGAGCGGCGACGCCGTGGTGATCCCGGCCGCGTCGAGCAGCGTCGGCCTGGCGGCCATCCAGATCGCGAACAAGGTCGGCGCCATGCCGATCGCGCTCACCCGGGGCTCCGCGAAGCGCCGGGCCCTCCTCGACGCCGGCGCCGCCCACGTGATCGCCACCGACGAGCAGGACCTGGTCCGCGAGATCCTCGGCCTCACCGGCGGCAAGGGCGCCCGCGTCGTCTTCGACCCGGTGGGCGGTCCGACCTTCAACAAGTTGATCGAGGCGACGGCCCGGCTCGGCATCGTGTTCCTCTACGGTGCGCTGAGCCCCGATCCGACTCCGCTGCCGCTGTTCAACGTCCTGAGCAAGTGGATCACGATCCGGGGCTACGTGCTAATGGAGATCACGGGCGACCCGCGGCGCTTCGAGCGAGGCAAGGCATTCGTCAACGCCGGCCTCGCCGACGGCAGCTTCCGGCCGGTCATCGCGCGGACCTTCCCGCTCGATCAGATCGTCGAGGCCAATCGCTTCCTCGAGTCGAACCAGCAGATCGGCAAGGTCGTCGTGACGGTGTGAAGCCCGAAGGACCGGCGGGACCGACACAATGGACGACCTGCTCGGCCGGATCGGCATCGCCTTGCCCATCGTCCAGGCTCCGATGGCGGGCGTATCCACCCCTGCGATGGCCGCGGCGGTCTCGAACGCCGGCGCACTCGGCTCCATCGGCGTCGGCGCGTCGACGGCCGATGGAGCTCGCGCGATGATTCGCGAGGTCCGCGGGGCGGCCGACGGGCCGTTCAATGTCAACGTGTTCTGCCACCGGCCGGCCGTCGCCGACGCCGGCCGCGAGGCCCGGTGGATCGATCGGCTGGCGTCCGCCTTCCGCGAGTACGGCGCCGGGCCGCCGCGCCAGCTCCGTGAGATCTACCGGAGCTTCCTCGAGGACGACGCGATGCTCGCCGTCCTCGTCGAGGAGCGGCCGAAGGTCGTCAGCTTCCACTTCGGGCTTCCCTCGCGCGAGAGGATCGAGGCCCTTCGCGCCGCGGGGATCGTACTGCTCGCGACCGCCACGTCCGTGGAGGAAGGGGTCGCCGCCGTCTCGGCGGGCGTCGACGCCGTGGTCGCGCAGGGCGACGAGGCGGGCGGGCATCGCGGGGTCTTCGATCCCGACCGGCCGGACGACCGGCTGGGGACGCTTGCGTTGACCCGGCTGCTCGTGAGGACTCTCGAGATCCCGGTGATCGCGGCGGGCGGCATCATGGACGGCGCGGGGATCGCGGCGTGCCTGACGCTCGGCGCCGTGGCCGCGCAGCTCGGCACGGCGTTCATCGCCTGCCCCGAATCGTCGGCCGACGAGGGCTACCGGGCGGCGCTGTTCAGTCCGGCGGCGAGGCAGACCGTCATGACCTCGGCGATCTCGGGCCGGCCCGCGCGATGCCTGGCCAACCGATTCACGGCGCTGGGCGAGTCGATCGATCCCCGGTCGATCCCGGACTACCCGATCGCCTACGACGCCGGCAAGGCGCTCCATGCCGCGGCGAAGGCCTCGAACGAGTTCGGCTACGGCGCCCAGTGGGCCGGGCAGGGCGCGCCCCTGGCGCGTTCGCAGCCCGCCGCGGAGCTCGTCGCCGTGCTCCGGTCCGAGATGGAGCAGGCGCCGCGCCGGGCGGGCTCGAAATAGGGGAGCTCGGGCCCGAGCGGCGCGAGTACCCGCGGGATCCGCCGCTGCCTGGGACGCGGCGCCGCGTTACAATCGAGATCATGCTTGAACCCTTCAACAGCGGCCGGCATTCCGGCCGATTCGACACGACTTCCTGGACCGTCATCCTGGACGCCCGGGACCGGGGTTCGCCGCGCGGGCAGGAAGCGCTTGCGGCGCTCTGCGAGTCGTACTGGTATCCCGTCTACGCGTATATCCGCCGACGCGGCCACGACGCCGACCAGGCGCAGGATCTGACGCAGGAGTTCTTCGGCCGCCTGCTCGACGAGAAATTCCTCGGCTCGGTCGGGCCCGAAAAGGGGCGGTTTCGCTCGTTCCTCCTGGCCGCCTGCAAGAACTTCCTGGCCAACGAGCACAACCGCCGACAGGCCCACAAGCGCGGCGGCGGCCGGCAGATCGTGTCGTTCGACGCCGGCCGCGCCGAGGAGCGCTATCGGCTGGAGCCGTCGCACGACCTCACGCCGGAGCGGCTGTACGAGCGGCGATGGGCACTGACGTTGCTGGAGCAGGCCGTCGACCGGCTCCGCAAGGAGTTCCTCGACGCCGGACGGGGCGAGCTGTTCGACCGGCTCAAGCCCGGCCTGGTCGGGGATTGCGACCGCGCGCCGTATTCCGTGGTGGCCGGCGAGCTCGGCATGACCGAGGGGGCCGTCCAGGTCGCGGCCCATCGTCTCCGCCGTCGTTACCAGGAGATCCTCCGCTTACTGATCGCCGGCACGATCGAGGATGCGGCCCAGGTCGACGACGAGATCCGCGACATGTTCGCCGCCCTCGGCTCCCGGTGAAAAAAAATCCGACGGACCGTGTAAGGAATCCGGTGCGTTGCTGTTCTCCTGGGATAGAGATCGTGAAAGTGGGAGGCCAGCCCGTGACCGAAGTCCACCATTGCCCACGTTGCGGCGCGCCCGTCGTGGCCGACGGCCCCGAGGGCCTGTGCCCCGGCTGCCTGCTTCGCGCGGGGCTCGTCGGCGACGGGCCCGATCCGATCGAGGACGCCGAACGTACGCGGCCCATCCCGACGGGTCCGGCGTCCGAGGCGCCGGGCGAGCACCGGCATCATCGATCCGCCTCGCGAGAGGGATCTGCGACACCGACGGTCCGCTATTTCGGCGATTACGAATTGCTGGACGAAATCGCGCGCGGCGGAATGGGGGTCGTCTACAAGGCCCTTCAGGTCAGCCTGAACCGCACGGTCGCCCTGAAGATGATCCTGGCGGGCCGGCTGGCCTCGGAGGCCGCCGTCGAACGATTCCACGTCGAGGCCGAGGCCGCCGCCGGGCTCGACCACCCCAGTATCGTGCCGATCTATGAGGTGGGCGAGCACCGCGGCCAGCACTATTTCAGCATGAAGCTGGTCGAGGGCGGCAGCCTCGCCGACCGGGTTCCCTGGCTCGTCGACGACCCGCGGACCTCTGCACGCCTGATGGCGACCGTGGCCCGGGCGGTTCACTACTCGCACCGCCGCGGCATCCTCCACCGCGACCTCAAGCCCGCCAACATCCTGGTCGATCGCGAGGGCCGGCCGCACGTGACCGACTTCGGCGTGGCGGCGCGCATCGAGGGGAGCGGCGACCTGACGCGGTCGGGCGCCGTCATCGGCACCCCGTCGTACATGTCGCCCGAGCAGGTCGCCGGACACAAGGGGGCCGTCACGACGGCCGCCGATACCTATTCGCTGGGCGCAATCCTTTACGAGCTGCTCACGGGCCGCCCTCCGTTCCGCGCCGAATCGGCCGTCGCCACGCTGATGCAGGTCCGCGAGCTGCCGCCCGAGCGGCCGCGGCGATTGAACCCGCGCGCCGACCGCGACCTGGAGACCGTCTGCCTGAAATGCCTCGAGAAGGACCCTCGCCGCCGGTACGATTCGGCCGAGGCGCTGGCCGAGGACCTCGAGCGATGGCTCGGCGGCGAGCCGATCCTGGCGCGACCGGTCGGGCCGGTCGAGCGCGTGGCCAAGTGGGCCCGGCGACAGCCGGCGATCGCCTTCCTGACCGCCTCGGTCCTGCTCGTCACCCTGGCGGGCGTCCTGGGCGTGTTTCGCCAGTGGCAAGAGACCCGCGCCGCGCTCGGCCGCGAGCGACTGGCCCGCCGGGACGCCGTCGCCGCCCAGGAGCGCGAGATCCGGGCGCGCGAGAATGCCGAGGCGCTGGCCGAGCGGAATCGGCAGGACCTCTACGCGGCCCGCATCAACCTGGTCCACCGGGCCTGGCAACAGGGCGACATCGCGCGGGCGACGTCGCTCCTGAACGGCCTCCGGCCGGGGCCCGGCCAGGACGACCTCCGCGGGTTCGAGTGGTCCGCGCTCTGGCGGCTCTGCCATGCCGCCCGACTCGACCTGCGAGGACCGGGCGAGCCGGCGCGGTCCGTGGCCTGCTCGCCCGATGGCGCGACCATCGCCGCGGCCCTGGACGACGGGACCATCCGCCTGTGGGACGCCGCCGACGGGCGGACGCGGGCCGTGCTACGGGGCCATTCCGGGCGGGTCGGCTCGGTCGCCTTCAGTCGCGACGGCCGGTTGATCGCGTCGGGCGGGGATGACAAGGTTCTGCGTCTCTGGGACGCCAGGGACGGCCGGGAGACGGCGGCCCTGCTCGGCCACGACGCCCCGGTCAGCTCGGTGGCGTTCGCGCCGGACGGCCGCTCGGTCGCCTCGGCCACCGCCGATCTGGCCACCGGCAAGGGGAACCCGATCGAGCGGTTCGCCGCGGGGTCGGCGGGCGGCGAGGTGAAGATCTGGGACGTGGCGACACGGTCGGCGCGGGCCACGATCCGGGGTCATGAGGCGGGCGTTCTCTCGGTGGCGTATGCCCCCGACGGCAAGACCCTCGCCTCCGCGGGCGTCGACGGGACCATCCGGCTGTGGGACGTCGACCGGACCGATTGCCGCAAGATCGTCCGGGGGCATTCCGGGCCGGTGACGGCCCTGGCGTACTCGCCGGATGGCAAGCTCATCGTCTCGGCCGGCATCGACCGGACGGTGCGCCTCTGGGATGCCGGGACCGGAGACGCCCTCCGGGCACTCCCCTGGCCGGACGGACCGGCACTCTGCGTGGCCTTCTCGCCCGACGGCCAGGCCGTCGCGGCGGGCGGCTACAACCGGATCATCCGACGGTGGGACCTCGCCCGCGGCGACGAATCGTCCGAGATCCGGGGTCATACTTCCTACGTCTGGTCGCTGGCGTTCGCGCCCGACGGCCGCTCGCTCGCCTCGGCCGGCTGGGACGGCGCGGTGAAGGTCTGGGACGCCCGCGAGCCGCAGGAGTTCGCCGAGCTGCCGGCCTCCGGCCCCGATGCCCGCCTGGCGGCCTATGCTCTGGCCTTCTCGCCGGACCGGCGGCTCCTCGCCGCGGGCGGCCGGTCCGTCCGGCTCTGGGACGTCGCGTCGCGACGGCAACTGAGAGTCCTCGACGACTACACGAATAGCGACATTTGCCTGGCGTTCTCGCCCGACGGCCGCACCATGGCCACGTCCGGGACCGACGCGGTCATCGCCCTGTGGGATCCCGAGACGGGCCGTCGGCGAACCGAGCTGCGCGGCCACGCCCGCAAGGTCTGCTCGCTCGCCTTCTCGCCCGA
>DAIDHB010000404.1 GCA_027452145.1 Planctomycetales bacterium | reverse complement strand
CGCCGTCGCTGAGCGCCTCGATCATCACGTAGACGAACGCCGGCCCGCTGCCCGAGAGCCCCGTCACCGCGTCGAGCAGCGACTCGGGCACCCGGACCGCCCGGCCGACCGACTCCAGGCAGGACTTCACCAGTTCCTCGTCCTCGGGCACGGTCCGCGGCCCCATCGCGTAGGCCGACGCTCCCTCGCCGACGAGGGCCGGCGTGTTGGGCATCACCCGCACGATCCGCCCCCGGCCGCCCAGCCCCTCGTCGATCGCCGCGATCGTGGCGCCCGCGGCCACCGAGACGACCAGGTGATCGGCAGTCACCGCCGGCCGCAGCTCGGCCAGCACCTCGCGCAGGCTCTGCGGCTTCACCGCCAGCACCAGCACGTCGCTCCGCCCGGCGACCTCGACGTTCGACGCATGGGTCGCGATCCCCGGGTCGGACTCGAGCGCCGCCCGCGCCGACGGCAGCGGGTCGCTCGAGCAGATCGACCCCGACGGCGCCAGCCCGGCCCGGATCATCCCCTTGATCAGGGCCGTCGCCATCTTCCCCGAGCCGATGAATCCCCAACGCGCCATGCTGCAAGACCGCCTTTCGTGTTTCCTGGACGCCAGGACTCCTTTGCGACACCCGCCAATTCTAATGAGATCCGGGCGCGGCGGTCATCGTCGAATGCCCCGCGTTCTCCTCGAACCGCGCCAGCTTGCGGCGGAACTCGGCGCGGTCGAGCACCTCCGGATTCACGACGTTCTCGGGCACGAGCCCCTGGGCCGCACGGAGCATCCCCTCGGCCATCGCACGGCCCGTCGCGCGCCAGACGTCCGACGTCGAGGCCGACCAGTGCGGCGTGAGCAAAACGTTGTCCAGCCCGAGCAGCGGGTCGTCCATCGGCAGCGGCTCGACCTGGAAGACGTCGAGCCCCGCACCGGCGATCCGGCGGTCCGCCAGCGCCGACGCCAGTGCCGGCTGGTCCACCAGCTCGCCGCGGCCGACGTTGATGAAGTACGCCGACGGCTTCATCAGGGCAAGCTGCCCCGCGCCGATCATCCCGCGGGTCGCGTCGGACAGCCGGCAGTGCAGGCTGACGAAATCCGACCGCCGCAAAACGTCCTCGAGCGTGGTCAGCTCGACGCCGAGACTGCGCGCGACCACCGGGTCGGCGTGCGGCGAGTGCGCAATCACCCGCATGGAGAACGGCGCGACCAGGCGGACCAGCTCTCGCCCGCTGTGGCCCAGGCCGACGATCCCGAGCGTCCGGCCCTCGAGCTCGTCCCCCATCACCGACGGCTGGAGGTCCCAGCGACCCGCCCGCACGATCCGCTCCTGCTCGACAAGCCGCTTCGCCAGCGCGAGCAGGAACAGCAGGGCCGACGACGCGGTCGAGTGGTTGAGCGCCATCGGCGCGTTGAACACGGCCACCCCGTGCTCGGTGCATGCGGCCAGGTCGATCTTGTCATACCCCGCGCCCGAGCGGCCGATCACCGTCAGGTCCGCGGCCCCCTCGGCGAACGTACTCCGCTTGATCCACGGCCGCAGAAGGATCAGGCCGTCGACATCGGCAATGTGCCTCGGTGCCACCTCGAGCGAGTACAGCCGCGACCAGTACGTGTCGTCGCCCGGCCGCGGCGCGAGGTCCGTCACGAAGTGACGCCGCACGAACGGGCACGCGTCGAGCAGTCCCAGGCCGACGTCGCCGTAGGCGACTGCTCCCGTGGCATCGAGGTAGTCGCCCGTCATCGCGATCCGGAACGTTGGCACGGACTGGTCCCCTTGCTACGACGCCGGTTCGAAAGTAGGTCAGGCTCTCAGCCTGACGCTCAAGCCTCGTCAGGCTGAGGGCCTGACCTACTCGATTCCTCACGCCGGTCCTGGGTGAAGTTCGTCTGCCACTCGCCGTCCCACAGGCTGGGGAACGCGTTGGCCACATACGGATGCTCGGCGATCGCCTGTTCGTCCAGCTCGAGGCCCAGGCCCGGCCGGTCCTCGATCACGAACGCGCCCTCCTTGATCGGATTCCAGCCACCGACCAGCGCGTTGCGCCAGGGCACGTCGAACTCAGCGAAGGCCTCCTGAACGAGGAAGTTGGGCGTGGAGACGTCGAAGTGCAGGCAGGCCGCCAGCGCGACCGGGCCGATCGAGCAATGGGGCGCGACCAGCATGTCCTGGGGCGCGGCCATCGCCGCGATCTTCTTGCCGGCGAGGATCCCGCCGCAGTGGGCCAGGTCCATCTGCACGACGTCCACGGCGCGCAGGGTCGTCAGCCGGTAGAAGTCGGCCTGGGTATAAAGCCGCTCGCCCGCGGCGATCGGGCAGCGAGCGGATCGCTTCACCTCGGCCAGCAGCTCGAGGCACTCGGGCGCCACCGGTTCCTCGCACCAGGCGGGATCGAACCGCTCGAGCCGCCGGATCATCGTCGACGCGGCCCCCGCGCTCAGCCGGCCGTGGAACTCGATCATCAGCCGGACACCGGGCCCGACCGCCTCGCGGACCGCGGCGACGATCGCCTCGGCGGACTCCGCCGCCTCGCGGTCCAGGACCTTCCACGCCGTACCAAAAGGGTCGAACTTGAGCGCCCGGTACCCTCGCGCGACGGCCGATCGCGCGCGCTCGGCATACTCGGCCGGCGTGCGGACTCCGCCGTACCAGCCGTTCGCATACGCCGGGATCGTCGCGTGACACCGGCCTCCCAGCAGGCGATAAACCGGCTGACCCACGGCCTTGCCGACGATGTCCCACAGCGCGATCTCGACGGCGCTGATGGCCGTCATCACGGTGGACCCGCCCTGGTACTGGTCGCGGAACATCCCGCCGACGATCGCCTCGATGTCGAACGGATCGCGGCCGAGTATTCGCCCCTCGACCCACTCGTGCAGCACGGTCTGAACGGTCCGTTCCTGCCACTCGAGCGTCGCCTCGCCCACGCCGGTGAGGCCGGTGTCCGTCCGCAGCCGGACGAACAGGTAGTTCCGCAGCCCCGCGTTGGCCAGGAACGTTTCGAACCCGTTGAGCCGCAAGGGTCGCCTCCGGTCCTGTCCTGACACGCCCCCGCCGTCGCGGGACGCCATCTCCCGATCTTATCGCGGTCCCGGCAATCCGACGGCCGGGCGATCGTCGATCCCGATGATACCCGACCAGGCCATCGGCCACACCCTCGCGGGCTGTATCACAGGTCTTGCCGGAGACAGCATGCATGAATGGCTCAGCCCGAGGGAACGCGAAGTGGTCAACGAGCGCCTCGAGGGGTCGACGAACGAGCGCATCGCCAGGCATCAGGGCGTGTCGGTCCGAACCATCGAACGGATGCTCGAAAAGATTCGCGAGCGGTGGCAGACCGCGATCGAGTCCCGCGACCGTCGTTGACACACCTGGCCGGGCAGGGCGACGCGCCGACGTCGGTCGCCGGGTCATCCCCCGGCGAGCCGGCGACATGAGTCGCCGGGTCCCTCACCCCCCGCGTTCCCGGCCACCGACGCACGATCGCCCGGCGACTGACGGACGTCGCCGGATGTTTGGCCCGGCGAACCGGAATTTTCTTAATGCCTTATGACCCGCCGACTTCCGCCAGGCTGACGAAAAAACACGAGAAAACCGTGGCGGGTTCGGGGCTTTTTTTGCCCTTATATCGACAGAGGGATCGATGTCACGAGGCCCCGTCACGTGGGACCTCGATGGTGGCGAACCTCGACCGATGACCACGGAACGACATTCCAAGGGTCCACGCACAGACTCGACGGGCCAGGGCCTGGGATCTCTCGTCTCCGGCCCACTCCGCAGCGCGCCGGCCAGGACATCGGGCCGGCAGGACAGCGATCCAGGACATGGAACCGATCCGCCAGTCGGACTGACCCGGCCTCAACGACCGGATGGCCGGGCCCGATCGGCGCGTCAAGCATCGACCCAGGATCATGCCCACCCGGCGGCGGGTGCGGGATCGCCCGCGCTGTTCGCCCGGTCACTGGTCCGCGCACGCATCCGCACGACCGCAGCGCCGCTCCGAATCCGATCGTTCTCCGCGCCGGGCTCCCGGCGTGCCCGTGCATCGTCCGCACCCAGGAACCCTCATCCATCGACGGGAAGGACCGCACCATGCGCCGCCGCAAGCCCCGCGACCCGCGTCGGAACGTCGTCAGGCCGCTGGCCGAGAGGCTCGAGGCGCGGTGGCTGCTCAGTCGCGGGACCGGCCTCGGCGAGGACGCCGGTTCGGGCACCCGGGACCTGCTGCACATGGACCTGGCCCGCCACGAGAGCGACACGGCGCGTCCGCTGGCGGAGACGGCGCTCACGCCGATCGCCCGCGGCGCGGGGGCCTCGCGCGCCCGAAGCCATGCCCTGGCCGCCGCCGAGGCCCGCGACCTCGCGCGGGGCGACCTCGGACCGTGGGGACGGCTACGGCTCCTGGTGCGCATGGAGGCCCAGGGCGACCACCAGTTCGACGGCCTGTTCCACCGGCTCTCGATGAGCTACACGACCTGGGCGGCGAGGCACCCTGCCAGGGCGGCTCATTCCGGCGTCGACCCGCACCGGATCTGGAAGCCCGGCATCGGCAACCGATCCGGGGCAGGCTCTCCCCCCGCGGGAATGGCGGCCGGCTCCGGCCGTACCCCAGGTGGTCTGCTCAGCAACACCTCGCCGGCCGGACCCTCCGGGCCAGTGATCCTGCCGCTGATCACGCCCCTGGATCCCTTCGCCGAGTACTCCATTTGCTGGGAGTGCCTCGCCGCCACCTTCAACAGCGTAGCTCCGCAACCCGGTGGCGTTGGGCCGATGCTCCGCACGGCCTCGGCCGGCGCGGGCGGGAATGCCTCGTCGGGCTCCTCATCCCCGGGCGGCGCCTCGTACTCGCTGAAGACAATGAACTCCGACGCCAACCTCATCACCGGCGAGTATCTCCAGGACCACCAGCTCGCCACCTACCAGTCCCTCGGCCAGGCCAACGGCATCGACCTCCAGTACAGCTCGCTCCAGGCCGATCCCAATCCGATCGTCACCGGCGCCTGGGACGTCACCTCGGACACCGGCTCGGGGCAATTCAGCTCCGTCACGATCCAGGCCACCGTCTCGGGCACCTCCCAGGGCCCGGGCAACGTGGATTCCCTCATCCCGGGCAACGGCCGGTACATCATCAGCGCCCAGGTCGTCACCGCGACGTCCACGCCGACCGGCATCCTTCCCGTCGGCCTCACCTTCACCAAGAACCTCACCGCGGGCGGCACCTCGACCGAGTCCTACAACGTCCCGGTCATGCTGGTCAACGGCTCGACCTCCCACTACGGCGCCGGCTGGAGCATCGCCGGCCTTCAGCAACTGACCGTCGGGAACCCCGGCCAGACCCTGATGATCGCCGACGGCAACAACGCCCCCGAGGAGTTCACCTCGACCGACGGCGTCAACTACACCGGCTTCGTCACCGACACGTCGACCCTCTCCTACAACTCGTCCACCAACGACTACACCCGCACCTACCACGACGGCTCGACCGTCGTCTTCAATTCGAGCGGCCAGGAAATCTCCGCGGCCGACCCCAACGGCAACACCACCAACTATGCCTACCTCACCAGCGGCCCCGCCGCCGGCGCGCTCCAGACGATCACCGACCCTGTCGGCCTGGTGACGACGCTGGCCTACGACTCGTCGGGACATCTGAGCACCGTCACCGACCCCGCCGGGCGGGTCACGACCTTCACCTTCGACGCGAGCGGCAACCTCACCGGCATCGAGGACCCCACCGGCGCGACCACCGGCTACGGCTACTCGTCAACCCATCAGATGACCAGCGAGACCAATCCCGACGACCACACGGCCACCGTGACCTACGACTCCTTCGGCCGGATGAGCAGCGAAACGCTCTTTGACGGCACGTCGATCGCCTCGATCACCCCCGCGCAGGAACAGGGGCTGGCGGCCTGGGGCGGGACACTATCGTCATCGCCGACGGCCGCGAATTACATCGCCACCCTCACCGACCCCAACGGCGCCACGACCACCATCACGCTGGACAACTACGGCGGGATCGTCAAGGAGGTCGACGGCAACGGCGGGGTCACGACCATCACCCGCAACGCCCAGGACCGGCCGACGGCCATCACCGACCCGATGAACCGGACCACCAGCTACGCCTACGACTCGTACGGCGACATCACCCAGATCACCCAGCCGGATGGAGTCAGCGAAAACATCACCTACACCGACAGCCTGGGCGTGCCGACCGAGATCCAGGACTTCAACGGCCACACCACGACCTTCGTCCTCGACTCGCAAGGCAACGTCACCCAGGAGCAGCAGCCCAACGGCGTTGACGAGAGCTGGACCTACAACTCGGCCGGCCTGCCTCTGACCGCCACCGACGGCAACGGGAAAACGACGACCTATGCGTACGACAGCTACGACCGCCTGACCACGATCACCGAGCCCTTGACCGGCTCGCCCACGGTCAAGTTCGGCTACGACTCGGCCGGCGATGTCACCAGCGTGACCGACGAGGTTGGCAACACGACGACGCTGACCTACGACGCCCTGGGCCGGGTGCTCACGTCGCAGAACCCCGTCCAGGCCGCGGCGAGCAAGGACACGGCCTACACCTACGACAGCGCCGGCAACCTGACCGCGATCACCGATGCCAACGGCCACACGACGACCTACACCTACAACGCGCGCAACGAGCTGGTGAACGTCACCGACCCGCTGAGCAACGTCACGACCCTCATCTACGACCCCGAGGGCAACCTGACCGGCACCATCGATCCGGTCGGCAACCGGGCGACGTTCACGTATGACAATAATAACAACCAGTTGACGGCCGTGAACGCGCTGGGGACGACGACCTTGACCTACGACCTCGACAACGAGGTCATCACGGCGACCGACCCCAACAACCACACGACTACCTACACCTACAACAGCCTGGGCGAGGAGAAGACGGTCACCCTGCCCGGCCTGGCGGTGCCGACGACGTACACCTACGACGAGAACGGCAACCTGTTGACGGTGACCGACCCCAACAGCCACACCACGACCTACATATACAACTCGGTGAACGAGCAGACCGCGGTCACCGACGCCAACGGCCACACGACATCATACAGCTACGACGGCAACGGCAACGTGCTGACGGTGACCGACCCGCTCAATCACGTGACGACGTATTCCTACGACCCGATGAACCGCGTGCTCACCGAGACCCAGCCCTCGGGCGGCGGCACGACGACCTACGCGTACGACTCGGCCGGGGATTTGACGAGCCTGACCGACCCGGTCGGCAACACGACGACCTGGACCTACAACGCCGCCCGCGAGGTGGCGACCCAGACCAGCCCCACCGGCGGGGTGACGACGTACACCTACGACCTGGTCGGCAACCTGACGCAGACGGTGGACCCCGACGGCCACACCATCGATTACGTCTACGACTCGGCCGACCGCATGACGAACGAGAAATGGGAGAACCCGTCCGGCGGCTACTTCGACCTGATCACCTACACCTACGACGGCGACGGCCGCGTGACGCAGGTGAGCGACAACAACGCCACGTATCAATACACCTACAACGCCGACGGCGAGGTGACGAGCCAGGGCGACGTCGGCTCGTCGACGCTGCCGACGGTGACGATGACCTACGGCTACGACCCGGCCGGCAACCAGACCAGCATGAGCGACAGCCTGGGCGGCGTGGTCAGCTACACCTACGACGCGCGGAACGAGCTGACCAACCAGACGTTCTCGGGCACCGGGATCACCCCCGAGGCGGTCGCGTACACGTATGACAACGCGGGCAACATGACCGGCCTGGCCCGCTACTCGAACCTGGCCGAGACCACGGTCGTGGCGACGACGAGCTACACCTACGATCCCGCCAATCAGCTCACCGGGATCACCGACAAGAACTCCGGCGGCACGACGCTGGTCTCGTACGGCTACACGTATGACGCCGCCGGCCGGGTGACGCAGGAGGTGCGGACGTGGGCCTCGGGCGGCTCGACCGACACGCTGACCTACGGCTACACGAACAACAACCAGCTCACGAGCGTGAGCCACACGAACGCGTCGTTCGCCAACGAGAGCTTCACCTGGGACGCCAACGGCAACCAGACGGGCAGCGGCTACACCACGACCACGGGCAACGAGCAGACGGCGTCGCCGGGGTACACGTACACCTATGACGCCGACGGCAACATGATCACGGCGACGCAGACCTCGACGGGGGACGTATGGACGTATGGCTACGATTTCGCCGGCCAGATGACCAGCGCCGTGGAGAAGAATTCGTCGGGCACCACCCTGGCATCGGTGACGTATACGTACGACGCCCTTGGCAATCGGATCGGCATGGACGAGAATGGGACGCAGACCTGGACGCTCTTCGCCGGCTCGACGCCGATCATGGACTTCAGCGGGTCAGGCGCTTTAGCAACTCGGTATCTGAATAGCCCCCAAGGTACCATCGAGGCCGTGCTCTCGCGTCAGTCCGCCAGCGGAACGGTTGCCTGGTATCTCTCCGACCTCGTGGGGACGATCCGCGACCTGATCAACAACAGCGGCTCGATCGTCGACCATGTCGATTACAGCGTGTACGGTACGGTATTGGACGAATCAAGTCCGCCAAGCGGCGATCGGATTATGGGCTTCGCCGTGTTGGAGCGGGATTCGGTGACGGGGATGAACCTAGCAAAGTTCCGGGTCCAAGATCCGGGAACGGAGAGGTGGACGAGTCAGGACCCACTGGGGTTCGCCGGTGGGTCCCTTAATCTCAGTGAATATGCGGAAAACCTACCTGTCATCTTCGCTGACCCTTCCGGGGGAGATATCTATCTCGTTCAAACATCGACTTACTCTTCCGGTAAAGGACATTGGACGGTTGTCGTAATTGAAAGGTACGATGGAATGTTCACTGGACGATATGAAACTTATAATGGTGATGGTCCGGGTACTACAACGAACAAAAACTGGCTGTGGCAGCAACGGAAGATTCTGGTTCCCCAATGGGAACAGATATTCGACTCATCCCTGCGGTCGAACCAATTGCCTTCATTCTTAAAAGGTGGTGTCCGTATTCATATTAGCTGCAGCCAAGAAGATTACGAAAAGGAACGCACACGGTTAAAAAACACCTTTGACAGGATCAAATATTACCACAACCAGGATTATTATGCATTTACCGGACCGAACTCGAACACCTGGGCTCGCGAGTTTCTGACAGAGGCTGGATACTGCGGGCGTTGGTTAACAAACGTCATGGTGGGGTTAGCTCCAGGTTGGGAATGGGGACTTGAACGCGAACCGGAACCTGGTGTCGGGCCTGGATACGGGAAGAATTGGAGGTAGATCAACGGACGCCAGGGACCGACCCCGGGGACGATATATTAGGACTTCCCTCACTCTGGCGCCCGCGCGTCAACCGGCCCGAAAACAGACGCGGCTAGAAGGCGACACAGCTCAAAGTCGACAACCGCGTAAAACCCGAGTTGACCCGCGTCTGTTGTCGGCGATCTTCGTACCTCGATTCTTGCCTCTGTTTCTTTTTTCGCTCCAAACCCCCTCGCTGACTCATATAGGTACGCAGGACTTTGCACATGGAGCCGTTTATACCACGTCGGCGTCTGGTGCATTACTTGTTGGCCACATCTGCCTGCATCCTCCTGTGCCTGCTCCCCCTCATCTGGGAGGTCTCAAGATACCTGATTGGCGAGCTGGTGGTGGAATACCGTTTTAAGCAAATCAAGCTCGGCATGGATTTGTCAGAGCTAAAATTAAAGCTGGGGGCGGGCCAGGAAAATGAGTCTTGCCCAGAAACCGCGGACGGGCCAGTAATCAGGGGATGTCGATTCCATTGGTGGCGAACGGGCAACGGCCAGGAGATTTGGGTAGGACTCGTAGGGACAAAGATTATAGACAAATGGAGGTCCCACTACAGTCTCTAGGACCGAGAATGGGATCCCCAAAAAGGACAGGCATTTTACCCTAGGAAATGACGGGGTCAGACCAGGTTTGCGGTTTTTTCCTTGATCGCCGGCCGGCGGACGGGAAAAAGGGGACGGAACTAATATTAAGTGACTGCATCCAATATTAATTCCGTCCCGAATGCCGCGAAGATAGTGATAACCTGTGCCCGATGAACGAGTTGTAGCGTCTTGAGCATGGGAGGGCCTCCCGGCACCCTGGTGGTTGGAAACGACCTTCAGAGCCACCGGAAGGAGCCCCCTCATGCCACCTC
>DAIDHB010000403.1 GCA_027452145.1 Planctomycetales bacterium | reverse complement strand
TACCCTCCCGGCCGCGACCCCGCGTGGCGGGGTCGCGGCCGGGAGGGTCTGTCGAGAGGATTTGGTGTGTGTCGCCGCGGTCCGAGCCCGGGGGGCTGACGCCCCCCGGCTACGTCCGATCGCCCCCTGACGGGGGCTCGGCACCTCGGTGTGTATGGCTGCGGTCCGAGCCCGGTCCCGGGGGGCTGACGCCCCCCGGCTACGTCCAATCGCCCCCTGACGGGGGCTCGGAGCCCTGCCGGCACAGACTCCTGGCCGGCCCGGCCCCACCGTGAGCCATCCATCTGCAATGCGCTCTAACGCAACCCCGCGTTCGGGGCTTAGCGCCGACGCGCATCTCGGCGACGGCACTCGCAATACGGGGAGTATCCTCTCGTCGGGATCCTCCCCTTTCTCTTGCGCGATCCCGGCGGCGTCTCGCGGATTCCGGGGAACTGCATCGCGGACCGGTCGATTGTCGGCCCCGGCGTGTTCTATTATGCTGGCGAGGCCTGCGGAAGACGATTCAGAGAGGACCAATCGTGGGCCCTCCGTCCGCGAGAGGCCATGAAGGGGCTCCATGAGTCGGAGCCGCCGCGCTCGAGCCCCGACGATGAAGCGCTCGCTGATCCTGGTCGGCGCCGGTCTGGCCGCGTTCGCCGCGGCCTATGCCTCGACTGCGCACTGGGGTGTCCGCCCCGTCGCGCCCGAGGGCATGGTGTGGATTCCCGGCGGCGATTTCCTGATGGGAACCGATGACGCGTCCGCCTGGCCCGAGGAAAAGCCGGCTCACCTGGTGCACGTGGACGGCTTCTGGCTCGATCGCACCGAGGTCACCAACGCCGCGTTCCGCCGGTTCGTCGAGGCGACGGGATACGTCACGACCGCCGAAAAGGCGCCGTCGCTCGACGACATCATGCGCCAGGTCGCGCCCGGGACGCCGCCGCCCGATCCCGATTCCCTGGTGCCGGGCTCGCTGGTATTCACCCCGCCGGCTGGCGAGGTCGACCTGCGCGACTTTTCGCAGTGGTGGGCCTGGGTCCCCGGGGCGAACTGGCGGCATCCGGAGGGACCGGAGAGTTCGATCGATGGCCGCGACGACCATCCCGTGGTCCACGTCTCGTGGGACGACGCCGTCGCCTTCGCGCGATGGGCCGGCAAGCGGCTCCCGACCGAGGCCGAGTGGGAGTTCGCCGCCCGCGGCGGACACGAGGGCCAGCCGTACGTCTGGGGCCGCGAGCCGCCGAGCGATAAGCACCGCCCCGCCAACATCTGGCAGGGACGCTTCCCCGACGTGAATACCGCCGAGGACGGATTCGAACGCACCGCCCCGGTCGGACGGTTCTCGGCCAACGGCTACGGCCTCCACGACATGGCCGGCAATGTCTGGGAGTGGTGCTCCGACTGGTTCGACCGCGACCTCTATCGCCGCCGGGCCAAAAGCGGTACGGCCGTGAACCCGGTCGGGCCCGAGCACAGCAACGACCCGCTGCATCCTTTCGAGCTGCGCCGCGTGCAGCGCGGGGGTTCGTTCCTCTGCAATGACAGCTACTGCTCGCGGTATCGCCCCTCGGCCCGCCAGGGCAGCACCCCCGACACGGGCATGTCGCATGTCGGATTCCGCTGCGCCCTGTCGGCCGATGCCCGGAAAGCGGCGGAGCCAAGGGACCAGGGACCGCGATAGATCGGCAATCGACCCCATCACATCACCAACCTCGCCCTCCGCCGCTCGACGGTGGACGGCCCTTCCGAGGAGGACTGCATGATTCGCAGCCCGAGATTCCAGACGATGGCCGTCCTGTCGGCCGGCGCGTTGCTCGGCTACCTGGCCGCGGCCGGCGGGCCGCGAGCCGAGTCGGCCGTCCGCACCGGAGGCGGGGCGCCGCGTCCGGCGAACGAGACCACGACCGGCGATGCTCTCCCCACGCCTGCCGCGGCGCCGACAACCTGCACCGGCGATATCGGCCGCCAGGCCGTCCTCGCCGCCGCCGTGAATCGGGCCCAGGCGGGCGGCGGCGTCGCCGGCGGCGCATCGGGTGACCCGTCAAAGCCGAATATCCTGGTGATCTTCGGCGACGACATCGGCATCACCAACGTCAGCGCCTACTCGATGGGCATGATGGGCTACCGCACGCCCAACATCGACCGGATCGCGCGCGAGGGGATGATCTTTACCGACTACTACGCCGAGCAGAGCTGCACGGCGGGCCGGTCGTCGTTCATCACCGGCCAGTGCACGTTCCGCACCGGGCTGAGCAAGGTCGGCGTGCCCGCCTCGCCCGTCGGGCTCCAGAAGGAGGACCCGACGATCGCCGAGCTGCTCAAGCCGCTCGGCTACGCGACCGGCCAGTTCGGCAAGAACCACCTGGGCGACCGCAACGATTTCCTGCCCACGGTGCACGGCTTCGACGAGTTCTTCGGCAACCTGTATCACCTGAACGCCGAGGAGGAGCCCGAGCAGCGGACCTATCCGCTCGACCCGCGGTTCAAGGCGGCGTTCGGGCCGCGGGGCGTGCTGCGATGCTCGGCCTCGCAGAACGACGATCCGACCGAGGACCCGCGGTTCGGCCGCGTCGGCAAGCAGAACATCGAGGACACCGGGCCGCTCACGAAGAAGCGGATGGAGCACATCGACGACGAGACCTCGGACGCCGCGGTCGACTACATCAAGCGCCAGGCGAAGGCCGGCAAGCCGTTCTTCTGCTGGTACAACAGCACGAGGATGCACCTGCGGACCCACGTCGCCGCCGAGCGCCGCAGCCCGGCCGGCCTGACCGCCCTGACCGAGTACGCCGACGGCATGGTCGAGCACGACGGCCACGTCGGCAAGCTGCTGAAGGCGCTCGACGACGCCGGCATCGCGGGTAACACGATCGTGCTCTACACCACGGACAACGGCCCTCACGCCAATAGCTGGCCCGACGGCGCGACAACCCCGTTCCGCAGCGAGAAGAACACCAACTGGGAGGGCGCGTTCCGCGTGCCCTGCATGATCCGCTGGCCCGGGAAGATCAAGCCGGGCGGCGTGTCGAACGAGCTCGTCAGCGGCCACGACTGGTTCCAGACCTTCCTTGCCGCGGCCGGCGAGCCGAACATCAAGGACAAGCTGCTCCAGGGCTACCAGGTTGGGGAGAGGACGTTCAAGGTTCACCTGGACGGGTACAACCTGCTTCCCTATCTGACCGGCCAGGTGGAGAAGAGTCCGCGCAAGGCGTTCTTCTACTTCAACGACGACGGCGACCTGGTCGCCCTGCGGTACGAGAACTGGAAGATCGTCTTCATGGAGCAGCGAGCGCCGGGCACCTTGCGTGTCTGGGCCGAGCCGTTCACGCCGCTGCGGCTACCCAAGCTTTTCGACCTGCGCGCCGACCCGTTCGAGCGCGCCGACATCACCTCGAACACCTACTACGACTGGGTGATCTCGCAGCCCTACCTGTTCTTCGCCGGCCAGGCCGCGACCGAGCTGTTTCTGAGCAGCTTCAAGGAATTCCCGCCGCGGCAGAAGGCGGCCAGCTTCACCATCGACCAGGCGATGGAGAAGCTCAAGCAGTCGCTGAACCGGTGAGAGCGTGGCGGGGCGCCCGCCGCGTCTCGACAGATCCACGCAATGGAACCATCCTCGGAAGGATCTCCACGCCGTGCGCGCCAGATCCGGGAATTCCGTGTCGCGCGGAGCCGCGGAGATCGCGGAGTGCGCGGGGGCGCAGGCCGTCCCGGGCGCGGCAGCTCTCACCATCGATCTCTCTCCGCGCCCTCCGCGGCTCCGCGTGAGATGGATTGATGGACGAGCAGGGTTGCGGCCTTGCCTCGACATCGCGCCCCTGGCGCGCAACCCGGACGTGGATCGCTAGATGAAAAAACGAACACCAACGCGACTGCCAGAGCCTGGCAAAATTGGGTTGCTCTGAAAATACGACGAAAATGCAAGGGGTCACGCATTCACTGGGTCACTTTCATCGGTATGGGTGTCGCCCCGCGTCATGAGCCTCGTTTTGCCGAAATCCACCCCTGGGACACCCTCTCGGCGCCGAAAACCGTCGAACGAGTATGAAGGAAATATGAAGATTGGGTTCGTTCGCGCGATTTCAGGTGGTTCGAGCCCTCGAAACTCCCGCCCGGGACCGAATGCACTCATCTTGACCCTGTTGCAAGCAACAGGGCGCTGATCTAGCAGGCGGCCGTATTTCGCCTGCCCGGGACGCATGCCGCGTGGCCCGCCGCGCCGTTCCGCGGCCGACCTCGCGCACCATCACAGATGCACCGCCATCCCGGGCGGGATGGCTTTTCTACGACGCCCGAATTGCCAAAGACGAACGACCGACATCCTATATAGACGCTGCCCGCGCGGTTTTATTCTCAACATTTTTGGGAATTCGTCCTTTTTCCTGGTCTGGTTATGCCGATTGGGAGGCGCACAACAAGCACCGGACGATCCAGGAGAACGCGCCGGGGTTTAGGTACAATAATGATGTGGAGAGAGTGATGACCGACTCCGCAAGCGTGCGGTCATCCAATCTTCGTTCTGTTCCCCCCTATCTATGGGGTCCATGGCATCGACTCTGACCGGTGAGGATCGACGGGATGACGATCAAATGGCAGAACTACATCGAGGAGCGTAAGGACGTGATGCTCGGCAAGCCCGTCTTCAAGGGCACCCGCCTCACGGTTGAGCACGTCCTCCGCGAGCTTGGAACCGGCATGAGCCCGGACGATTTGTTCCACAACTACCCGAACCTCAGGCCCGAGCATGTCCAGGCTGCGCTCCAGTACGCGGCGGACGTGGTGGCGATGGATCAGGTCATTTTCCAGTAGGGCGGCGCGGGGTCGTGACCATGCGCATCCTCGCCGACGAGAACGTCCCGCGCACGATCGTGGCCTGGCTTCGCGGCGAGGGTCATGATGTACTTTACGCTGCGGAGTCCCGCGCCCAGAAGCCGGATGCCGATCTGTTGGCCGAGGCGGAAGCCGAGGGTTACGTCGTCCCCACCGAGGACAAGGATTTCGGCGAGCTGATCGACCGCGACCGCCGGAACAGCCACGGTCTGATCCTGCTGCGCATGGAGGATCAGCCCGTCGCGCAACGCCTCGTCCGGCTCCGGGCAGTCTGGGCGGTGATCGCGTCGCATTTGCCGGACAACTTCCTGGTGGTGACCCCAGCCCGGCGGCGCGTACGACCGCTGACGTCCCCGTGAATCCGGCTCAATTTGAGGCATTCAATCCATCCCTTTTTTCGCCCTCCGGTGGCCATTACGATGGAACAGGCGCTCCAGACCATCCTCGACTTTGTGGAAGGACGGCTCTCGGCGAAGGCGTTTGAGCAGTTGGTCTACACCGACGAGGACCTGGAACGACTGCTCAAGGATGAGGCGCTGAAGTGGCACGACACATACATCAAGACTGATCCCTATACCTACGTCGCCGCCCTGGATTACGACGATCCTGGTGGCGTGCTTGACGCACAGGGCAGCATGGAGTTGTTCTTGCAGAGGCGAGGCGTGCCTTTCCGGAGCGATCGAAGGGCCTCCGACTATTATAATCTGCTGCTATCGGCACAGCCGAGGTGGCTCTCCGTCGATTCGGCTTACCTTCAGAAACATGTTCTGCCGGATGCGGGCGGCAGGAGCGGTGAGGAGTTGCGGGAGTGGTTGAAAGAGAGGCTGAAGCAGTTGTTCCGGTACTACAAAAAGCCACCGAACTGGATCCAGAGTCCGGCCTGGCCGATCACCACGAGCGGGCCGATGTACTTCCTCGGCCAGATCAAGCTCCACGACTGCGAATTCTTCCACGACGAGGCGGCCGCATACCTGTTCTTTGACCCGGCGACTGGCGAGACGAGGACTGTCATCCAGGTATTCTGATACATGAACTCGCTGATGCGGTCTGGTTCCCGGGAGGGCGAGGCTCCGGCCGAGCCTTCCCCCGCGGCT
>DAIDHB010000402.1 GCA_027452145.1 Planctomycetales bacterium | reverse complement strand
ACGGGGTTCGCGTCCCGGCCAAGGAGATGAGGATTCACGAGGCGCGACTCGATCGATCGAAAACGCTGCCGGACTACGACATCACGATCAAGCCAGTAATGAGGAAACGGTAGGGAAACTAATTCCTGCCGGACGCCTAACGAACCGACAACGAGGACAGTCGGAATCATGGGTCGAGAATGCATTTGAGAACGTCCTTGCACCATCGAGTCGCTCGCTCGCGGTTTGCCGGCGAGGGACCTCGTGCTTCTTCGTTGAAGGAATCAATGATCGTGGGTCATGACCGACCGATCCTGGAGAATGCCATTTGCATGCTGGATCTAGAGAATCGAGCGGTGGCCGTCGAGGCGATCCGGGCGGCTCGGACCCTGGAACGGTGATTGAACCTTCCCTCTCAGGCGGTCTTCCATGAGCCGTGCGGTCATTCTTGCGGGCCGGTCCGCCGACACCGGATCGCCCGCTGGGGTTGCCTTCGGACACCACCTCCGCTCGCGCGGTCGAGAGCAGCCGACCCTCGTCCTCGCGCGGGGGCAAGGCGCCCGAAGGGCGGATGAGGGGTCTCTGCGCATCATCGGCGGGTTTCATGGGACCGTGACGCGCCCGGCCCGGGTTGACGAGGTTCGCTGACCGCCCCGGCGTGGCTGGGCCGGCCTCCGTCCTCAGCCCAGTCACCCGATGGCGTCCTGGCCGCGAGCTCCTCGCGCCCGGCCGCCGGGCCCGGGGCGCCGACGTCCTTGATGATCAGCGTCATGCAAGGCGCCGAGCGCATCACGGCCTCGGCGACGCTGCCCATCAGCAGCCGGCGAAGTCCGCTGCGGCCGTGCGAGCCCATGACGATGAGGTCGCAGCCCATTTCCTCGGCGGCATTGACGATCTCGGAACCGGCGTCCCCCTGCACGAAACGCGTCTCCACGGAACCGTCCGGTCCGACATGCGCGGATTCCTGCTTCAACCGGGCCAGCGCCTCCCGTTCTGGTGAGAGATCCTCGGCCGCGTGCATGGTCCCGCCGGAGAAGACTTCGGGCGCCGCGACGTGGAGCAGTACCAGCCTGGCTCCCGTGGACCGCGCAAGCGCCCTCGCCACTCCCAGCGCGGGCCAGGAGTGCGCGGAGAAGTCGGTGGGATGGAGGATGAGCCTGATGGGCTGATCGGCCTGGGGTGCCCTGGCTTCACGGACCGTCAGCACCGGCCGGTTGGACCGCCGCATGACCGTCTCGGCGGAGCTGCCGCAGATGAGCCGGTCGATTCCGGTCCGCCCATGGGTCCCCATCACGATCAGGTCGGCGTCCACCTCGTCTGCCGCGCGCATGATCTCGTCCGGGGCCTTGCCGTCTCTCACGAGGTAATCGATCGCGACCGTCCCGTCCGCTTGATACACCCCACGAATCTCGCGTTCGACTTCCCTGCGATGGGCCGGCGTGTCCCCCGGCAGGAAGGTCGGGAACCGCGCCGCATGCGCCGCGCCCGACGGGCTTTCCATCAGGACCGGCTCCAGCACGTTGAGGATATACAGGTGCCCTCCGCCGCCAACGGCCAGCGAAAGGGCCGTGCGGAACGCCGCGCGCGAGCCGACCGAGAGATCTCCGGCGAACAGGATGCGATGAAAGATCGACATGGTCGTCCACCTTCGTGCGGCCGACGCCGCGTGACGGGCCGTCCTGGCGTCCCGGGAAATCTCCGGATTTCCCCTCAGCTCAAGATCCACCACACCCCGAATGCCAGGAACACCAGGCCGGCGATGATCCAGAGAACCGTCCTCACGACCAGGTGATAGCTGCTGTCGATCGGCCCGACCCCGTGAGCGTGACCGTGCAAGGGGTGGCCCGCACTGGCATGCTCGTGATGCGCGAATGGCGTTTCGTGAGCGTGCATCGGATTTCCCTCCCCCGGTCGATTTCCGGGCGCCGGACGACGGTAATCGTCGTGAGATCCCGGCGGCGCGCAACAAAAAACCCCGCCGATGCGATCCGGTCGCACCTCGGGGCCACCCTAGCCGAATTCAAATCTACCCGTCGTGAGCAGTTGAACGATCTGAAGCATACCAGACGAAAGGGCGAATCGTCAATGTGGCGCCTTCTTGACCTTAAAAGATACTCGCATCTGAGGACCGGGCGACATCCAGGGCCGAGGGATGGCCGACCCGGCGCGCCGATCCCGGCAGGGTCGCCGGGTGTTGCTCTCGTCCAGCGACCGTTGCAATCTCAATCGTCCAGAGCCACCGGGCTGACGAAGGTGTCCGGCTTGATCGCGAGGACCGAGCATTCCACCTGGTGGAAGACCGTCTCGGCCGTGTTCCCGATGATCAGGCCGGGGATGCCGGTGCGGACCACCGTCCCCATCACAATCAGGTCCACGTCGTTTGCCTTCACGAAGCCGGTAATGACGTCGGCCGGTTCGCCCTTGATCAGGTGGACGTGACGTCCTGCGGACCCGTGCTCGCACCGTCCCAGCAGACGTTCGACGGCGTGGCGATGTTCATCGCACAGGCTCGCGACGTACACGTCGACCTCGGTGTGTGCGACCCGGCCCTCGACCCGCAGCAATTCCTCGCCGGGGGCCGTCCAGGCGTGCACGACGTGGAGCTCGCCCCGGTCGAGTTCGGCGAGCCCCGACGCCACCTCGACAAGGCTGAGGTTCAGGGCCTGCTCCTCGGGCGAGATTTCCTCTCGCAGATGCAATTCGTCGGTAACGTCGGGAGCCGGGGGCGGGTCCACGGCCACGAGAATGCGGTGGAACGCTCTCTCGAGAGTCTCCGGATGCAGCAGCAGCACCGGGCACGGGCAGTTGCGCAGGAGCTTCATGTCCGTCGAGCCGAAGGTGTTCCACTGGTCGGGCTCGGCGACCTTGACCAGGAGATCGTGACGGGCCCTCAGGACCTCCTTGATCAACTCGATGTGGGGGCGGCCGCCGGCGACCTTCGTGGTGATTGTCAGTTCCTTCCGCTCGATTGACCGGGCGAGGGAGCCTAGCCGCGCGGCGGCCTGATCGGATCGGATGCCCTGGAACTCCTCCGAGCCCGGGAGCAGGAGCCGCGTATACCAGGGGAACGGCTCGATGACGTCCATCAGCTTGATCGTCGCGCCGCTCTTCCTCGCCAGGCCGGCGAGCCGTTCCATCGCCCGCGGCGAAAGGGCGTCCGACCGGCCGTAGACCAGGACATTGACGAATCGATGCATCGGAATATCCCCCGAGATCGGGTGTTCGGCGGCGAACGCCGCGGGGCATGACGTGGGCTCGCCCTGTTCCCCGACTCCAGGATATGCTGGAGTCTCGCGCCGGGCAACCGTCCGTCCGGTGGCCTGACGACCGCGAGGCCGGGCCGGACGAAGATGAGCCGCTCCGCGGCGGGACCGATGCTGCGGCTGGAAGGTGCGGCGAGCCTGCGGCCGGACAGCACCTCTCGCTCCTCCATCGCCGGGCCACCTGGGCGTTGCGGCCCTCGTCGCCGCGTCGGGCATCGCCGGACGAGCCGATCATGACGACCAGGGGGCGTCGCCGTGGGAATCCATTTCCGTACCGCCGCGCGGCGAGCCCGGGCCGCCATCCGCAGCGTCGACTTTCTCATGCTCGTCGCCGCCCTGGTCGTCGTGAGCGGGGCCTGGGGTTTCATCGAGCTGGCCGACGAGGTCCAGGAGGGTGAGACGCGCGCGATTGACGAGTGGTTGCTCCGCTCTTTTCGCAACCCCGGTGACCCGTCCGACCCGATCGGTCCTGTCTGGTTCGAGGAGTCGGTTCGCGACCTGACGTCCCTCGGTAGTTCGATCGTGGTCGGCCTCGTGGTGGCCGCCGTGCTCGGCCTTCTGCTCATCGTGCGCAAGTACCGGGCCGCCTCCCTGATCCTCGGCTCGACGGTGGGTGGCCAGATCCTGTGTGTCCTCCTGAAGCGGTACTTCTCGCGGCCCCGCCCGACCCTCGTCCCGGGCCTGGCCAGGGTGCATCTCTCCAGCTTCCCGAGCGGTCACTCGATGCTCGCGGTCGTGGCGTACCTGACGCTGGGGGCGATCCTCGCCGAATCCGTGCCGCGTGTCCGGCTGAAACTTTACATCCTCTCGGTCGCGATGGCTCTGGCTTTCCTGGTCGGTATGAGCCGGATCTACCTGGGCGTGCACTATCCGACCGATGTTCTTGCGGGGTGGTGTGCGGGGCTCTCCTGGGCGGTACTTTGCTGGTTGGTCGCCCGTTGGCTTCACGAACCCGCCGTCCCGGGCCGGTCGAATTCCTCTGCATGCTGATGCGATGGACATTCTGCACGAAGAGTTGATGTAGGCTCCCACATGACGAGCCATTATTCCTACCTGGTCCCGTATCTCCTCTTGGCCCTCGTCGTGGCGATCAGTCTCCTGGCATCCGGGCATGGCGTCCTGTCCAAACGCGATACCCGGGCGGCGGTCGGCTGGATCGGGCTGATCTGGCTCTCTCCGCTGGTCGAGACGGTGATCTACTGGCTGCTCGGGAATAATCGGATCAGCCGCAAGGCCCGGTCCCTGCGAGGGGCTCCGCTACCGACGAGTGATATCGATCCGCCTGTAGGAAGTGGACGGCCGGGCCTGGTCGACCAGGATCGGGGATGGTGTGGCGCGCCTGCTTTCGCCCTATCTTTTAGGCGTGGACGACGGGATCCACACCGCTGAGGAATCCGATCCGCCTGCTTTCCCGTCCGGAGCGTGGATGTCATGGAGCCAGTCGACTCGAATGGGCAACCGACGCGGGTCGAACACTCCCCGACCTCGCCTCTCCCGCATGCGGAGGCCCCGGATGCCGTGCTCTCTCGGCAGGGGGTCGAGCCGGAACGGGGACTCGACCATGCCGATGCCCGGGTCCGCCAGGCGAAGTTTGGTGCCAACCAGCTCGAGCAGGCCTCGCCGCCGCCGATTTGGTGGCGATTCCTCAGCCAGTTCCTCGAGCCCCTGGTCGCAATCCTGCTCGTCGCGGCGATCGTCTCCGGCCTGCTGGGGGACGCGATCGATGGGTTCGCGATCCTGGCCATCGTGATCCTCAACGGCGCCATCGGCTTCATCCAGCAGGAGCGGGCCGAGCGCGCACTTGCGGCGCTGCAACGGCTATCGGCACCGCTGGCGAAGGCCCTGCGGGAAGGCCGCCTCCAGTCGATCCCCGCCCGCGAGCTCGTGCCCGGGGACCTGATCACCCTCGAGGCGGGCGACAGCATCCCCGCCGACGCCCGGCTCATCCGGTCCTTCGGCCTCCGCGTTCAGGAGGCGTCCCTGACCGGCGAGTCGACCCCGGTCGACAAGGATGCGGAGGACGTACTCGATCCCCGGACTCCGCTGGGCGACCGGAGCAACATGGTGTTCATGGGCACGGCCGTCTCGGCCGGCACCGCCGATGCGTTGGTCGTCGCGACCGGCATGGCGACCGAGCTTGGGCAGATCGCCGGTCTGCTCCATCACGCCGAGCGCGAGCCGACTCCCCTGCAACGGCGGCTCGCCGAGCTCGGGAAGTTGCTGATCGGCGTCATCCTGGCCATCGTCGCGCTGATCTTCGTGCTTCATGTGTTCTGGGGGGGCGGGAGCCTGCTCGAGTCGTTGCTACTGTCCGTGAGCCTCGCCGTCTCCGCCGTACCGGAGGGCATGCCCGCCGTGGTGACACTGGTCCTCGCCATCGGCCTTCAGCGCCTGGTGCGCCGCCATGCCCTGATCCGTGAGCTGCCGGCCGTCGAGACGCTCGGCTCCGTGACCGTCATCTGCTCGGACAAGACCGGCACGCTCACCCGGAACGAGATGACCGTGCGCGAGGTCGTCACTGGCAGCGCCCACTACCACGTCAGCGGCGCCGGCTACGAACCCAGCGGCGGCTTCCACCCCCGCATCCCGGGAACCGACCGGCATGGCGACGAGGCGGTCGACCCGGAGGACCGGCCGGACCTGTTGCGGGCGCTCCAGATCGCCGCGTGGTGCAATGCCGCGCAGGTCACCCGTCATCCCGAGGGCGGCGGCTGGCGGGTGCTCGGCGATCCCACCGAAGGCGCCCTGGTCGTCGCTGCGCGCAAGGCCGACGTCGAGGCGACGGACCGCGCCGGTCGCGTGCTCCACGAGATCCCGTTCGACTCCGAGCGGAGGACGATGTCCGTCCTGGTCCGGGGCCCCGACGACTCGGCCACCATGTACGCCAAGGGGGCGCCCGAGGCCATCCTCGACCGGTGCGACCGCGAGTGGCGGCATGGCCGTATCGAGCCGCTGACGCCCGAACGGCGGGCCGAGATCCGGCATGTGGCCTCCGAGATGGCTGCACAGGCCCTCCGCGTGCTGGCGCTGGCCGATCGCCACCATCCCGACGCCGGGCACGAGGCCGCCCGTCGCGAGGAGGACCTGATCTTCGTCGGCATGGTCGGGATGATCGATCCCCCGCGAGACGAGGCCCGCGAGGCGGTGAGCCTGTGCCGCCAGGCGGGCATCCGGCCGGTGATGATCACCGGCGACCACCCGGTTACCGCCCTGGCGATCGCCCGGGACCTCGGCATCGTCGGTGACGCGGATCGAGCCCTGACCGGCCAGGATCTCGACGAGCGGACGGACGACGAGCTGGCCGAACTCGTGCGCGACGTAGCCGTGTTTGCCCGCGTCTCGGCCGAGCACAAGTTGCGGATCGTCCGGGCGTGGAAGGCGCGCGGGGAGGTTGTGGCCATGACCGGCGACGGCGTCAATGACGCCCCCGCAATCCGGGCGGCCGACATCGGCATCGCCATGGGGATCACCGGCACCGACGTGACCCGGGAGGCCTCCGACATGGTGCTGACCGACGACAACTTTGCGTCAATCGTCCGCGCCGTCGAGGAGGGCCGCGGCATCTTCGACAATATCCGCAAATTCATCCATTACCTGCTGGCGAGTAACGTCAGCGAGGTGCTACTGATGCTCCTGGCGGCCGTGGTCGGATGGCCGGCCCCGCTGACGGCCGTCCAGCTCCTGTGGATCAACCTGGTCACCGACGGACTCCCCGCGCTGGCCCTGGGGATGGAACCACCCGAGCGCGACATCATGCGGCGGCCGCCCCGCCCGCCGCACGAGCCAGTGATCACCCGGCACGGCGGCCTGCTGATCCTCGCCCACGGCGCCCTGATGGCGACCGCGGGAGTGGCGGCGTTCGCGGTCACCTACGGGCAAGGCGACAGTCTGGGACACGCTCGCACGGCGACCTTCAGCACGCTCGCGTTCACGCAGTTGTTCTTCTCCTTCGCCTGCCGCAGCCGCAGCCTCTCGCTGCCCGAGCTGGGGCTGTTCTCGAATCCTTACCTCTTCGGGGCGATTGCTGTCTCCGCCCTGCTCCAGTTCGCGGCGGTCACGCTACCGCCGGCACGATCCGCCTTCGACGTCCCGGCCCACCCCGGCGAGCACTGGTTCTACATCCTGCCGTTCGCCCTCCTGCCCGTCACGATCGTCGAGGTGGCCAAACTGCTGCCGAGTCCGCGAGCCGCCGAACGATCGAGGCCTATGCCGCCGGCGGGCTGACGCACCGCGCGGCCGCCTGCGGGCTGACGCACCGCGCGGCCGCCTGCGGCGTCAACAACCGGCCGGCGCAATGCCTCCTCGACCTCGAGCGGAAGGTCGTCGGCGAGGTTCGGCCGCGACCTTTCGCGACGAGGGCTCGTCGAGCTGCCGATCGCAATCTTCCTGGCGATCCCTCGGGATCGCAACACCGCAATCACATGCGATGGCTCGAGCCGGGACCAATGGATTGGCGATCTCGACAGAAGGCGAGGTTTCCGCCGCCGGCTGCCCGTGGCGCGGCGGGTTCGTTCCACCGCCGACCAGCCAGAACGCGGCGCCGGCCACCAGGTGCTGGACCATGTTGTAGAAGATGATCGGCAGCATCGCTCGGGGATGGTTGGCCATGGCCATCGAGGCGAGCACCAGCCCGGTCCCGTTATTGTTCATCCCCAGGGCGAACATCAGGGCGATCTTCTGATCGCGACTCGTTCCCAGTAGTGTCGCCAGGCCCCAGCCGACGACGAAGCCCAGCACGCAGAGCCCGCTCACGATCACGAGGATCACTCCGAGGAATTCGAGATCCGGATGGGCAATCGCCCGCGGGAGTGAGATGGCGGCGTTCGAGTAGTTCAGCACGATCAGGATCAGCGCGTTGATCAGCTTCAAGTCAGGCTTGACCGCGGCGACCCGCGTCGGGCCGAGCAGACGACCGGTGACGATGCCGAGCAGCGACGGCACCAGCACGCCCACGGCCAGGAACGACTCGGTGTTCCCGGAGGCCAGCCGGTGGAGGTCGCGGGAATACGCGCCCGTGGTCAGGAAGCCGACGAGATGGATGCCCAGCGGCGTCACCAGCGGGCTGAGGAAGGTCGAGCCCAGGACCAGGCCGAGGCTCAGCGTCATGTCGCCGTCGGCGTTCTGCGACCATGCCGTCGAGGAGCCCGCAATCGGCATCGAAGCCACCAGCGCTAGCCCCGCCAGGATGCTCTGCACGTCGTGGGTGCCGAGCACGATCCGCAGGCAGCACGACAGCCCGAGGATGAACAGGAGCGGGAAGAGGATGTTAGCCGCGAGGCCGGCGGCCAGGGTGCGCGGCCGTCGCACGAACGCGCCGAGCCGCGAGTTATCGACTCCCAGGCCGGCATTGAACAGCAGGCAGGCCAGCATCAGGAGCGGCAGCGAAGCCTCGGTGTGGACCGGCCCCAGCCCCACTCGTCCCATCGACACCAACCGGATCGCCAGGCCGGGACCCGGCCAGAGCGCCGCGGCGAGGTACGAGGCGAAGAGCAACACCAGGAAGTGTCGCCCCACGAACCGGGCCGCACTCGCCGTCGGCCGATGAGAGTCAACCATCAATTGATCCCTCGAAAACGGTGGTTTCAGTCATCCCTGATCGCTCACGCGAAGCCTGGGCCCGTGCCGAGCTCCGGACCTTGTCGGCAAACGCGGCAACGGAACCCTCACACCTGAGAATCTCGTAAGAGAGCCCGTCCATCCGACCGAACCGGCGTTGCTCGCAACACAATGTCGCCCGAGTCGACGGCGGCAAGCTCAAATCCCAGCGTGATGCTTCCCTCAGACATGTGTGTCAAGGCTGGCGTTCCATCGACTCGCTGGGCAATAGCGCGAGGAACTCGGCCAGCGCTGCGATGGCCTGCTCGGCGTCGGCCCCCCGGGCTTCCAGTTCGATCCGGGACCCGCACTCGACGGCCAGGGTCAGCAGGTCCATGACGCTCTTGCCGTCGGCCGCGCGGTCCGCCCGGGAGAGCCGGACTTCGGCCTGGTAAGTGGAAGCAAGCCGGGCGAATTGAGCCGCGATTCTCAGGTGCAGCCCGTCGGCGGAATGGATCTCAACCTCGCAACGAGCCTCGGTGGCCGGCATCGGTCGTCTCCTTCGGTGGAGTGGGTGTGTGTTCGTCGATCCGGAGGCGCTACGATGAGACACCGCCCGAGTCGGTCCGGGCGATGGCAGGATCCGTCGGGGACTGAGTTTGCTCAAACCCAGTCGTTAGCGGCCGGGTCGTCCCGCAGGACAACGCGCGAGGCCGCGGGAAAGACATGCGGGAGCCGGACGAATCCATCTGAGGTCGATCCCGGGGAGGGCGGACGTTCGGGTGGGCGCGTCGGCAGAGCGCGTTCGCCAGGATGCAGGCGTGAGGTGATGTGCGGTCAGCAGCGCAGGCAGACAGACAGCCGGTTCGTCGCCGTTGCCACGGGTGCTCTGTCGACCGCCAGAGCAAGGACGGTCTGTGACGCCGGGTGAAGCGGCGGGTACGGCCGCAGCCCGTGCGCATTCTCTGACGGTCCCCGGTTCTTCCCCGAGTACAGCCGCTGGAGCATCGAAGACGACGAGAACCGCTGCGATGGCTGGTACGGCCAGCAGCGCATCCGGACCACCAGGAATTGGTGGTGGGAGAGGGAGCATGACGCCGGTCGCGAGACCACCGGGGCGGCGACGGCCCGGAGGGCGAGAAGCACCACCAGGGTTCGCCTCAGGATCGCGGGCACGCACGCCTCCAGCGTTTGCGACCGAGTCGGTTGCGTCAGGCTGTTAAACATCCTAGGCCGCCCCGACTCGACAATCAACTCTACCGCGACGGTCGTCCTGTCCTCCCAGTCGAACCGGATGCGATAACCGCGGCCTTGCTGGCCATCATCTACGACCCAGGCGCGTGACAATCGAGCAGGGGAGCCCAGGCTCGGGTATGACCGACGCGGAGAAGACGACCCGGCAAGGCACGAAGAGGGCTGTAGCGAGCGGCGGCTCCGCCGACCCCGCTGCGCCGGACTTCCAGGTGCGCGGGAGCATCGGCAACCGTCGCGGTCGATGATCGCCCGGCCGGGGCCCGGTTCGGGAACGAAACGTGCGACGTCGTCTGCGAGGTGACTCAGGCCGAGAGGATCGGCTTCCTGCTCGCCAACCGACGCTTATGCGTCAATGGCCTCGTCGCTGCCGGGCCGACTGGCGAACCAGGGATACAGGGCCGGCAAGACGAGCGTGGTCAGGAGGGTCGAGGTGATGAGTCCGCCGATGACGACGGTCGCCAGCGGGCGCTGGATCTCGGCGCCGGGGGACGTGGCGACGGCCATCGGGATGAAACCCAGCCCAGCGACGAGGGCCGTCATCAGGATCGGCCGGAGCCGGACGACCGCCGCCTCGCGGGCTGCGGCATGCGCCTCGACACCCGCCCCGCGAAGATGCTCGACGGCGCTGACCCAGACCAGGCCGTTCAGGACCGCCACGCCGAACAGCGCGATGAACCCGACGCCCGCCGATATCGAGAACGGCATCCCGCGCCCGGCCAGCGCGAGGATACCGCCCGTCGCCGCCATCGGCACCGCCAGGTAGATCAGGGCCGCCAGCCGAAGCGAGTTGAACGTGCTGAACAGCAGCAGGAAGATCAGTACCAGCGCGATCGGCACGACGATCAGCAGCCGCCGCGAGGCCGTCTGGAGATGCTCGAACTGGCCGCCCCAGCGGAGGATGTAGCCGGGGGGAAGCGTGACCTTGGCCCGGATCGCCGTCTGCGCCTCGGCGACGAAGCTGGCGATGTCGCGGCCCCGGACGTTGACCCCGACGACCGCGCGGCGCTGGACGTTCTCGCGCTGGATCTCGGCCGGCCCTTCCTCGAATTTCGCGTCCACCAGGTCTCGCAGTGCGATCGGCCGGCCCTGGGGATCGATGATCCGGATCGATCGGATCTTCTGCGGATCGGCCCGCCAGGCCTCCGGCCAGCGGACCTGCACGGCGAACCGCCGGCCCGCCGTCTCGAACACCGTGCCCACCGTCGTACCGCCCAGCGCGGCGATCGCATCCAGCACGTCGGCCGCCCTGATCCCGTACCGCGAGAGCTGATCGCGGCGGATCGCGATCCGCAGCATCGGCAGCCGGCCCGAGGTCGGAGTCTTGATGTCGCGCGCGCCGGGGATGAGGGTGAGCACGCGCTCGATCTCGCCCGATTTGCGGCGGAGCACCTCGAGATCGGGCCCGTACAAAAGCGCCGCCACGTCGCTCTTGACGCCCGCGACCAGCTCGTTGACCCGCATCTCCACCGGCTGGCTGAAGCCGAACCGGACCCCGGGCACGCTGTCCGTCAACGCCTGGTGCATCTCCTCGATCAGCACCTCGCGGGTCAACCCGGGCCGCCAATCTTCCGGCGGCCTCAGCAGCGCCCAGACGTCGGTCTGGTGCACCCCCATCACGTCGTTGGCGATCTCGGGCCGGCCGGTCTTGCAGAAGACCGTCCGGACCTCGGGGAACTTCATCAGGATCTCCTCGATCTGGGTCGACATCGGCACGGCGCCCTCGAGCGACGCCGACGGGATGCGCACGGCCTCGATCAGCAGGTCCCCCTCGTTGAGCCGGGGCATGAACTCGCCCCCGAGCCTCAGCGCGATCGGCACGCTGATGCCGACCAGCGCCATCGCCAGCAGCGCCGCGCGGATCGGACGGCCTATCACCAGGTCGAGGACCGGCTCGTAGACCCGCTTCACCGTCCGGATCAGCCAGACCTCCTTCTCCTGCACCCTTGACGACAGCCCGAGCGAGGCGAGCACCGGCATCAAGGTCAGCGAGAGGGCCATCGAACCGGCCAGGGCGAAGATGACCGTCAATGCCATTGGCCGGAACATCTTCCCCTCGGTCCCCTGCAACGCCAGGATCGGCAGGTAGACGATCGTTATGATCAGCTCGCCGAACATCGTGGGCTTGCGAACCTCGATCGCCGCGTCGCGGATGATGTCGCGCCTTGGCCGCGCCCCCGCCTCATGAGCCAGCCGCCGGACGCAGTTCTCGATCATGATGACGCTCGAATCGACGATCATGCCGAAGTCGATGGCCCCCAGGCTCATCAGGCTGGCCGTCACCCCGGTCGCGAGCATGATGTTCGCCGCGAAGAGCATCGACAGCGGGATTGCCAGGGCGACGATCAGCCCGCCGCGCAGGTTGCCCAGTAAGATCAGCAGCACGCCGATGACCAAAACGCCCCCCTCGGCCAGGTTGTGCAGGACCGTGTGCAGCGTCTGTTTGATCAGGTGCGCGCGATCATACAGCGGCTCGATCGTCACGCCCGGCGGCAGGCTCTCCTGGAGACGTTCGATCGCTCCCTTGACGCGTTCGACCACTCGCCGCGAGTTCTCGCCGATCAGCATCATCACCAGCCCGGTGACGATCTCCCCCTGGCCGTCGCGGGTCACCAGACCGGCCCGGATCATGGGCGCGGCGTGCACGCGGGCCATGTCCGCGATCGTCACGGGCACGCCGTTGCGCTCGTCCACGACGATCGCGGCGATGTCAGCCACGTCCCTGGCCTGGCTCTCGCCCCGGATGTAGCGCGCCTCCCCCTCGTGCACGAGATAGCCGCCGCCGACGTTGGCGTTGTTGGTCCGCAGCGCGTCGAAGACGCGCGTCATCGAGAGGCGATACGACGCCAGTCGGTCGGGGTCGAGCTCCACCTGGTAGGTCTTCAAGTCCCCTCCGTGCGAGTTGATCTCGGTGACGCCGGGAACCGCCCGCAGCTCGTAGGCGATGAACCAGTCGAGGATCGATCGCAGTTCCATCGCCGTCACGCCCGAATCCTTGCTCGCCTTGACCTGGAACTGGAAGACCTCGCCGAGCGCCGTCGTGATCGGCCCGAGCATCGGCGTGCCGTAGCTCGGGGGGATCGCCGCGGCCGCGCGCGGCAGCCGCTCGCTCACGAGCTGGCGGGCGCGGTAGAGGTCGGTCCCTTCCTTGAAGACGACGGTCACCAGCGAGATGCCGAACTTCGAGATCGAGCGGATCTGCTCGACGTCGGGCAGGCCGCTCATCGCCCCCTCGACCGGGAACGAGATCAGCATCTCGACCTCCGGCGGGCTGAGCGCCGGCGCCTCGGTCATCACCTGGACCTGGACGTTGGTGAGGTCGGGCACAGCGTCGATCGGCAGGTGCAGCGCCGAGTAAAACCCCAGGCCGGCGATCAGGAGCGTCCCGACCACAACCAGGAAGCGATTGCGCAGGGAGAATTCGATGATGGCGTTGAGCATAATGGGAATCCCGACCGACCCGGGCGTCGGCCCGTCGCGGTCATCGGCTCGAACGAGGTTTCCGGCGTACGCGGGAGCCCGATTGCTGGGAGCGCCAGACGAGTTCGCCCGCCGGAGCACCAGGTTCGGTGCCGGGGCGTCGGACGCCACGAGCCGTCATGACCCGGAGACGGGAGATCCGCCAGGAATCGCCGGTACCGGCCGCTCGACAGCCGATCCGGAATGGGAGAGATGCGAGCGAGGCGACCCGAAAGGTGGAAGGTCCGTCGCTCGGCCGGGTGGCGATCATCGCCGGGTCCGCACCCGTCGTGGGTGTCGGACGATCAAAGAAAGTATAAGCGATTTCTATGGATGCGCCAATTACCCTGCGAGCAGGAATCGTGGCCAGGCCGACGGCGCGGCAAGCCCGATTCAGCCGCTCGCTCGCTTGAGCGGCCGTGCGAACCCCTCGATAATAGGAGGGTCCACGGCGAGGCGACGCCCTCGTCGTCGCGGAATCCGCGAGAGATTCTCGTGCCTGCCGTCGTCCTCGTCGAGGGAATGCGCGTGGCCTCTGTCCCCGAGACCGAATCCAGCCTGGTCAAGCGAATCCAGACAACCCGCCGGGAGCTGCTCGACCTGTCCGCCCGCAATCGGCTGATCAGCACGCCGCGAGGGCCGTCGCGCGGGCGGCGGATCGAGATCGTCGACGAGCGATCCGAGGAAGTGTTCCGGCTGCTGGTCCGCGATCGGCGTGCGCTGTCGTTCTTGCCCGGCGTTGAACCCGCCGAGAATGACGGTGCTGCCGACGCCGGATCGTCCCGGCTCGCCCAGCCCGGGGATACCTCGAACGGCCATGACGGCACAACCCCCGACGCTCGCCACGTCGACCACCGATTGCAGACCCGCCTCGGCTCGGAACGGCTTCAGGCGCATCTCCTGGCGATGTACTACGACGCCCTGACGTTCGAGCAGGAGCAAGGGGTCAGCATCCTCTACCTGGCGATGGGGTTCCTCGTCTGGTACGAGTCGGCGTCGTCCGACAGGCCCCGGTACGCGCCGCTGCTGCTGATCCCGGTGGAACTCACGCGACAGACCGCGGCCAGCCGGTTCCATCTAAAGTATCGCGAGGAGGATGTCACCACCAACCTCTCGCTCCAGGCCAAGCTGATGGCCGAGTTCGGCATCACGCTGCCCGACGTCCCCGAGATCGACGAGCTGATGCCTGAGGCGTACTTCGACGCCGTCGCCCGCGCGATCGCCGACCGGCCGCGGTGGACGGTCCAGCGCGACGACATGGTCGTCTGGTTCTTCTCGTTCGCCAAGTACCTGATGTACCGCGACCTCGACCCGGTGAGCTGGCCCGTGCACTCGCCCCTGGGCGCCAACCCCGTCCTGGCGAACCTGCTGGGCGACGGGTTCGCCACCGATCCCCCCTTCTGCGGCGACGACGAGAAGATCGACCCGCTGATCCCACCCGAGAACATGGTGCATATCACCGACGCCGACAGCTCACAGGTGATCGCCATCGAGGAGGTTCGGCGCGGGCGGCACCTGGTCATCCAGGGGCCGCCGGGCACCGGGAAGTCCCAGACGATCACAAACCTCATCGCCACCGCCGTCAAGGCCGGCAAGAAGGTCCTGTTCGTGGCCGAGAAGATGGCCGCGCTCGAGGTCGTCCAGGGCCGCCTCGAGCGCCTGGGTCTTGGCCCAATCTGCCTGGAGCTCCACAGCCACAAGGCCAACAAGAAGGCCGTGCTCGACGAGATCGCCCGAACGCTGGCGCTCGGTCGTCCGAAGCTCGAAAGCTCGGACGAGGCGCTGATCGCCCTCCAGGGCGCAATCGACCGCCTAAATCGCCACGCCGCCCTCATGAATACGCCGCTCCAGCCCGCCGGGATCACCGCGTTCCAGCTCATCGGCCTGCTGGCGCACCTGTACGCCCGGGGCATCGTGCCGCTACACCTCGAGCTCCCCGCGCCCGAGTCGTGGAGCGCGGCCGATTTCCGCGAGCACTGCGCCCGCCTCGCGGACCTTCAGAAGCACCTTGAGGAGATCGGGCCTCCGGCCGACCACCCGTGGAAGGGAGTCGCCCGGGTCGAGCCCCTGCTCCCGATGGATGTGCAGGAGCTCCAGGCCGGCATCACCGACGCGATCGCCGGCCTGACCGAACTGGCCTCGGCCGGGGGCATCCTCGCCGAGATGTTCGGTGGCGAGCGGACGGCGCCTGCCGGCCTGAAGGACATCCAGCACCTCGCCCAGTTCGCGCTCCGGATCCTCAGGGCCCCGGCGATGGACCGGACGGCGATCGCCAGCCCTGCCTGGCGCGATCGCCGCCATGAGGTCGCGGAACTCGTCGAGCGAGGTCAGTCGGTCGCGGCCGGATTCCAGGGGCTCCGCGACACCTGGCGCGACGACGCCTGGCAGGCCGATCTCGCGGGTGCCCGGCTCTCGCTCGCGACCCACGGCCGCTCGATCTTCCGGTGGTTCCGGGGCGACTACCGCAGGGCCGTCGCCACGCTCCGCGGCCTGCTCCGCACGGGACTGCCCCGGTCCCTCCCCGAGCGGCTGAAGCTCCTCGACGAGACGATCGCGATCGCCGACGGCCGGAAGACGCTGGACCACGATCCGGTCGTCGCCGAACTGGGCCAGGGCGCCTTCGGCGCGGCGTGGAAGGGCTCGCAATCCGACTGGGAAGCGCTCGCGAAGGTTGTCTCGTGGGACGCTGAATGCCGCGGCATGGGTGCGGCGTGGGATCATCGCGATGTCCTGGCGCGGCTGAATCGATCCGACGCGCTCGAAGCGGCCCTCGGGACGATCTCGACGAGGCTCAAGCCCGCCTCGGCGCAGTTGCAGGAGCTGGCGAGGACGCTGGTGCTCGACTCCTCCGCGGCCTTCGGCGTGGCCGCGCCGAATGCAGTCCCCATCGACGACTGGCTCGGCCGCCTGCGGCGCTGGCAGCTCGACCCCGAGTCGCTCTCGAAGTGGATCGGCTACCGGATGCGGCGACGCCGGCTGGAGGAGGCCGGCCTGACGGCGGTCGTCTCGGCGATCGACGAGGGCCGGATTGCCGCCGGCTCCGCGGTCGACCAGTTCCGGGCGGCGTACTACCAGGCCCTGATTCGCGAAGTCTTCCGGGCGAATCCGGACCTCGCCGCGTTCGACGGGCGATCCTTCGAGCGCTGGATCGACGAGTTCCGCGCCCTGGACCAGGGACGGATCGACATGGCGCGCGGCGAGGTCGCGGCCGCGCATTATGACGGGATTCCCCGGAACGCCATGGGCGGCGAGATGACGATCATCCGCCGCGAGATCGAGAAGAAGCGAAGGCACAAGCCGATCCGCCAGCTCATCAAGGAAGCCGGGAATGCCATCCTCGCGATCAAGCCGGTCTTCCTGATGAGCCCGATTTCGGTCGCGCAGTTCCTTGAGCCGGGGAGCGTGAGCTTCGACCTCCTCCTGATCGACGAGGCCAGCCAGGTCAGCCCGGTCGATGCCCTGGGAGCAATGGCGCGGGCCGCGCAGGTGGTCGTGGTGGGCGACGACCGGCAGCTCCCCCCCACGCGGTTCTTCAGCAAGATGCTCGACGAGGACGACATTTCGGGCGACGAGGACGGGCTCAACGCGGCCAGCATCGAGAGCATCCTGGGCCTCTGCGTCGCGCAGGGGATGTCACAGCGGATGCTCCGCTGGCATTATCGCAGCCGTCATCATTCGCTGATCGCCGTGTCGAACCGCGAGTTCTACGACAGCCGACTCTTCGTCGTGCCCAGCCCGAACTCGGTCACGGCGAGTCACGGGCTGCACTTCCGCCCGGTCCCCGACGGCGTCTTCGACCGGGGCGGCAGTGCGACCAATCGGGTCGAGGCCCGCGCGGTCGCCGAGGCCGTAATCGAGCATGCCCGACGGTCGCCCGACAGCTCGCTGGGCGTCGGGGCCTTCTCGGTCGCGCAGCGGGACGCGATCCGCGACGAGCTCGAGGCCCTTCAGCGCGAGCACGTCGACCTGGCCCCGTTCTTCGCCGCGGGAGGTCCCGAACCGTTCTTCGTCAAGAACCTCGAGAACATCCAGGGCGACGAGCGGGACGTCATCTTCATCTCGGTCGGCTATGCCCGCGATGCGTCGGGCTACCTATCGATGAACTTCGGCCCGCTGTCGACCGAGGGGGGCGAGCGTCGGCTGAACGTCCTGATCTCGCGGGCCCGCGAGCGCTGCGAGGTCTTCAGTTCGATCACGGCCGACGACATCGACCTCGATCGTGCGAAGTCGCGAGGCGCGTCGGCGTTCAGGACGTTCCTCCGCTTCGCGGAGACAGGAATCCTCGACTCGCCGAGCCCGACGGGCGGCGATTATGACTCTGACTTCGAGCGGCAGGTTGCGGCGGCCCTGGAGGGCCTGGGATTCCACGTCCATCGCCAGGTCGGCACGGCGGGCTTCCGGATCGACCTGGCGATCGTGGACCCGGAGAAGCCGGGCCGCTACCTGCTGGGGATTGAGTGTGACGGGGCGACCTACCACTCGTCGCGCTCGGCCCGCGACCGCGACCGGCTGAGAGAGGCCGTGCTGAAGGACCGGGGCTGGAAGATCCACCGGATCTGGAGCACCGACTGGTTCCACCGCCCGGCCGAGCAGTTGCAAAGGACCGTGGCCGCCATTGAGAAGGCCCGGGCCGAGTGGCAGTCCGACCACGACGGCCGGGCGGTCGTCGACGAGCCGGACGGCCTGAGCCTCGATGACGACGAGACCGAGATCGAGCGGGATCCGGACAAGGAGAGTCCCAACGGCGACGCCGCGATCGCCTGGTCGATCCCCTACCAGGAGTTCCAGCAGGCGGTGCCCGCCCACCGGCCGATCCCCGAGACGAGCCCGGCCATTCTCCAGAAGATCGTGACGGCGCTGGTCCAGCTCGAGGGCCCGATCCACCGCGACGAGATCGCCCGCCGACTCACATCACTCTGGGGACTCCAGCGGACGGGCGCCCGGATCGCCGAGGCCGCCGCGCGGGCTGTGGACTCCGGCGTCCGCCGGGGCGTCCTGCGCGAGGAGCAGGACTTCGTGACTCATTCCGAGCAATCCGCGGTCCCGGTCCGCGACCGCTCGGCGCTGACCTCTGCGACCCTGAAGAAGCCCGAGATGATCCCGCCAGCCGAGGTCCGGCAGGCGATCGTCTACCTCGTCACCGAGCAGGTCGGACTCCGCCGCGACGAACTGCCGCCGCTGGTCGCCCGGGCACTCGGCTTCCGAGCGGCGAGCGCGAAACTGAAGGAGCGGATCGAGACGATCCTGAACTCGATGCTCGACGGCGGCGCGGTCGTCGCGCGGGACGAAAAGCTCTTCCTGTCGTGATGGAAGACGTCCTGCAAAGTGGTGTCTCAATGCCGCGGAACCGACGACGGGCGGCCTGTTATGAGGACACGCGCGACTCGCCCGCGGATACGGACTCCGGCATGGCAATGGCCCCGCTGGCGGCCGCGATGACGATGCGGGCGCACGCCTCGGCGTCGGACGCGGGATCGTGATGCACCAGCCCGATCCCCAGCCGCCGGCAGACGGACGGCAGGTCGTTGCGCGCGTCGCGCCAGTACCGCCGCGCGAGCTGGACCGTACAGAGGAACGGGATCTCCGGGACACTCAGCCCAACCGCCGTGCAGCAGGCCGCCAGCACCCGCCGGTCGAACGGCGCGTTGTGCGCCACAAGGGTCGATGTCCCTTCGAGTATCGACGTGATGGTTGGCCAGGCGTCGGCGAAGGTCGGTGCCGAACGGACCATCTCCCAGGTGATCCCGTGGATGTAGGTGAACACGAAGCGGGATCGCGGGGGCCGGATCAGGATCGTCTCCCGGCGCACCACCTCAAGACCCTCGACCCGGACCAGCCCAACTGCACACGCGCTATCCGGCCCGTGATCGGCGGTCTCGAAGTCGATCGCCACGAATGCCCCATCCGCCGGCGGCAGCGCGAGCGGGCGAGGCTTGCGACGCGGCAGCGTTCCAGATCCATCTCGGCATTTCACGCGAGTGTCCTCCATACCCTCGACGGGGCCCCGCGCCATAATAGCGGATGGGGCGAGAAACTCGCCATGTACTCCGGTCCGAAATCGATTCTCCGGCAATCCGCCTTCACCGCTCTCGAATTCGCGTCATCGATGCGCCCAGTACTTGTCGCCGCCCGACTCGACGTAGCGGACGAGGAACTCGCGAAACGATCCGGCAACTCGGTCCCAGTCGCTCCTCGGATCGAGCGGCAGCGCGACCAGGACCTCCCCATAATCCTGGCTGGAATCGTCGGTGCGGACCACGAGCAGGTCGGAATCTCCGAGGAACCTGCCAATCACCAGGTCTCCCGCGAGAAAATCCCTGGCCCGTTTGGCCAGGCAGGCCGCAGTAAGTTCGGCGGATCGCCCGGGGTCCAGGATCTCCAGGCCCCACTGGCCGAAGAGCCTGTCCTCGAAGAGTTTCGCCGTCCTGGCGATCGCCCAGAACTCCTTCAGATCCGGAGGGCACCGCAGCGGAATCGCCGCCAACTCGCCGGCTTTGATGCCGTCTGATGAGAACTCGCAGGAGAACTCGATCGGGGGCAGGCCTTCGACTTGCACCGGTTCGGCGATGCGAGAGCCGTCACGCTTGAGGCGTTCAATGAGCCGGTGAATCGGCGAGCGATCGTCCTGCATGACCCAGCGTATCCAGTAGGCTCGATTCTCTCCCTGCGACTCCAGGCTAACCGGCGAGCTCTGTCGGCTCTTCCTGCTCGGCATGGATGTCCGTTGTTCGCTGCGTTGCCTCCACGGCCTGGCTCGGATGCCGGACGGCCTGCATTCCTGCCGGGCTGTCGTCGCCGCCGAGCCTCGATCCGGCCGTCGCCTGCTGACTCGCCTCACGCCGGCACGGCGGCACCGGCCTGGCGGACGATGCCGCCTCGGGTGTAGCGGACCTCACCGCCGACGATCACGGTGTGCGCGCGGGCATTGACCTCCCAGCCGCCGAAGGGTGTGTTGCGGCTCTTGGAGCGGAACTGGGCCGGGTCGATCGTCCAGCGGGTGTGGGGGTCGATCAGGGTGACGTCGGCGTCGGCGCCGGCGCGCAGGGTGCCCTTGTCGGTCAGGCCCAACAGCACCGCCGGGTTGCACGACATCTTCGCGATCGCGTCGGACCAGGTCAGGTGGCCCGGCTCGATGAGGCAGAGCGACGTGATCGGCACGAGGGTCTCGAGGCCGACGATCCCGAACGGGGCCAGGTCGATCTCCCGCATCTTCTTCTCGCGGGCGTGGGGGGCATGGTCCGTCGCGATGAACTCGATCGTGCCGTCCTTCAGGCCGCCGATGACGGCCTCGACGTCGCTCCAGGTGCGGAGAGGGGGATTCATCTTGTAGTTCGAGTCGAACGTCCGCAGCCGCTCGTCCGTGAGGGCAAAGTGGTGCGGGCATGCCTCGGCCGTGACGCGGACCCCCCGGCGCTTCCCCTCGCGGACCAACTCGACCGAGCGGGCGGTCGAGATGTGCTGGATGTGCAGCCGGCCGCCGGTGATCTCGGCGAGGCGGATGTCGCGGGCGACCATGATGTCCTCGGCCGCGGCCGGCATGCCGCCGAGGCCCAGCCGCATCGACTCGATCCCCTCGTTCATCACGCCGCCGACGGTCAGCTCGGGGACCTGGCAGTGCTGCATGATCACCCGATCGAACATCGTGGCGTACTGGAGGGCGCGTCGCATCAGGTCGGCCGAGGCGACCGGGGCGCCGTCGTCGGTGAAGGCCACGGCGCCGCCGTCGACGAGCTGGCCCAGTTCGGCGAGCTCGGCGCCCTGGCGGCCCTTGGAGACGGCGCCCACGGGGAAGACGTTGGCCTGTTTGGCCCGCTGGGCCTGAAGCACCACGAACTCGGCGGCGGCCTGGGTGTCGATCGCGGGGATCGTGTTCGGCATGCAGGCGACCGACGTCACGCCGCCGGCCAGCGCGGCCGCGGCGCCCGTGGCGATGGTCTCATCCTCCTCGTTGCCGGGCTCGCGCAGGTGCACGTGGATGTCGATCAGGCCGGGGCAGACGATCAGCCCGGTGGCGTCGATGACGATTTCGGCCTCCTCGGGTGCACCGCCGCTGGGGAGGATCCGCCCCCGGCTGATCCACAGGTCGCCGGGCCCGTCGAGGCCCTGGCTGGGGTCGATGATCCGGCCGCCGCTGATCTGGATGGTGGGCAAAGGGGGATTCTCCCGTCCCGGGGGCCGGTGGATCGGCCCGTGACTCATTGCCGGGACCGGCCGTCGCGGCCGTCCCGCGGGCCGGGCTCGACCCGGCCGCTGAGCAAGTAGAGCACGGCCATGCGCACGGCCAGGCCGTTGGTCACCTGGTCGAGGATCGCCGAATGCAGGCCGTCGGCGACCTCGGGCGTCAGCTCGACCCCGCGGTTGATCGGCCCGGGTGCCAGGAGCAGCAGGTCCGGCTTGCCCAGCCTCACCCGCTCCTGGGTCATCATGTAGAACTGCGAGTACTCGGCGACCGACGGGAACAGCCCGCGCTGCTGGCGCTCGAACTGGATCCGCAGGACGTTCACCACGTCGCACCGCGGCAGAATCTCGTCGAGCGAATACGCCACCTCGCAGCCGAACCGCTCCCAGCCGCGGGGCACCAGGGTCGGCGGACCGCACAGGATCACCCGTGCGCCGAGCTTCGTCAGCGCGTGGATGTTGGACCGGGCGACGCGCGAGTGCGAGATATCCCCCAGCAGCCCGACGGTAAGCCCCTCGATCCGGCCCTTGGCCCGGCGGATGGTCATAAGGTCCAGGAGCGCCTGGGTGGGGTGCTCGTGGGCGCCGTCGCCGGCATTGATGATGGAGCAGCCGACGTGCTGGGCCAGCAGGTGGGGCGTGCCGGGCGTGGGGTGGCGGACGACCAGAACGTCGGCGCCCATGGCCTCGATGTTCCGCGCGGTGTCGATGAACGACTCGCCCTTCGAGAGGCTCGAGGTGCTGGCCGAGAAATCCTGGGTGTCGGCCGAAAGCCGCTTGGCCGCCAGGCTGAAGCTCGTGCGGGTGCGGGTCGAGTTCTCGAAGAAGAGGTTGAAGACAATCCGGCCCTGGAGCGCGGGGACCTTCTTCCGGCTGCGGGTCGAGACCTCGGCGAACGACTCGGCGGTGTCGAGGATCGCGAGGATCTCCTCGGCCGAAAGCTCCTCGAGGCCCAGCAGGTGCTTGCGGGTCCAGACGGCGGAATCGGCGGGCTGGGCGGGAGTGGTCACGGCTGGGGGCTCCCGTCCTGGGCCGCGGCGGAGGAGGCTCCGGCGGCCGGCTCGATGGCGACGATCTCGTCAACGGGGTCGACAGGTGTGAGCCGCACGCGGACGTGGTCGGCCCGCGCGGTCTGGACCCCCAGGCCCGGCAGCTCGGCCTGGATGGGAAGCTCGCGATGTCCTCGGTCGACCAGGACGACCAGGCGGACGGAGGCGGGCCGTCCCAGGTCGCAGATCGCATTCAGGGCGGCTCGGATGGTCCGGCCCGTGAAGAGCACGTCGTCGACCAGGACGACGTCGGCGCCCTCGATGGCGAAGGGGATCTCGGTGCCATGAAGCACCGGCCAGGCCTGGCTGCGGCCGAGGTCGTCGCGATAGAGTGTGATATCCACCGCCCCAACCGGGACGTCGAGCCCGGCCCGATCCCGCATCCGCTCGTCCAGTCGCTCGGCGAGGACGACGCCGCGGGTGCGGACGCCAACCAGTCGGAAGGGAACACCAGCGCGAACCCACCGCGACAGCTCGTCGGCCATGGCCGAGATCAGCCCGTTGATGGTCGCGGCGTCGCACAGCGGCCGTTCGCCCGTCTTCCGCACGGCAGGACCTCCCCAATGGACGACCGGGACCGTGTGACCCGTTCGAGGAACTGTAGCAGACGCCCAACGCGGCTTTCAAGGAGACCCGGGCCGCCGCAGTCGGCCCGCACCGGCGCGACCGCGCCAACCCGGCGTCCCGCCCGGCGCCGGGTTGGCGGCCGACTCGGCTTTCCCTCGGGGCCGCGAGGACATACCATAGGAGTCCGCAACGACGAGACGAGCCGAATCAAACGACCGCGATCATCGCCGGCGGGCACCGCGCGCCGTGGGCCTCCGCGACGAGGGACCGAGCACGATGAAGATCATCCTGGCGAACCCCCGGGGCTTCTGCGCGGGGGTCAACATGGCCATCGAGTGCCTGGAGCGGGCCCTCGAGTTCTTCGGCCCGCCGCTGTACGTGTATCACGAAATCGTCCACAACAAGTTCGTGGTCGAGCGGTTCCGGAAGCTGGGAACCGTCTTCGTCGAGTCGATCGACGACGTTCCCGAGGGAGCCCCCCTCCTCTACAGCGCCCACGGCGTCTCGCCGCAGGTCCGCGAGCAGGCCCGCGGCCGCAATCTCGTGGCGATCGATGCCACCTGCCCGCTGGTGATCAAGGTGCACCTCGAGGCGATCCGCTACGCCCGCGACGGCTACACGATCATCCTGATCGGCCACGAGGGACACGACGAGGTGATCGGCACCATGGGCGAGGCGCCAGGGCAGATGATCCTGGTCGAGACCGCCGAGGACGTCGAGCGGCTGGAGGTGCCCGACCCCGATAAGGTCGCCTACCTGACCCAGACCACCCTGAGCGTCGACGACGCCAACATCGTGATCGCCGCGCTTCGGAAGAAATACCCCCGGATCGCCAACCCGCCGAAGGACGACATCTGCTACGCGACGCAGAACCGCCAGGAGGCCGTCCGCGAGCTGGCGGCGCGGGCCGACCTGGTGCTGGTGCTCGGCAGCCAGAACAGCTCCAACAGCCGGCGGCTGGCCGAGATCGCCAACACCCTGGGACGCCCCTCGCACCTGATCGACGGCGTCACCGAGATCCGCGACGAGTGGTTCCGGGGCGTCGAGACGGTCCTGATCACCGCCGGGGCCAGCGCGCCCGAGGAGGTCGTGCAGGAGTGTGTCGAGTATCTCCAGCGGAACTTCGATGCCGAGATCCAGGAGGTGACGATCCGCCAGGAGGGCGTGCACTTCCCCCTGCCTCGCTCGCTCCGCGAGCTGCTGCCCGCCGGATCGGCCCGCTGACGGGCTCGGACGACAGGGGAACCGGCTCCGGATCCTCGCGATGCCTGTCCTCCGTTTGGAAGGACCTCCAGGGCGGAGTCTATCCGACCCGGAAGAGGTCCATTTCCTCGGTGCGGCCGGATGGGGGCCGGAGGACGTCGTCTGCGTCGTCCTCGCGGATCATCTCGGCGATGACGCGGCCGGATTCGCGGGCGGCGGCCACGACCAGGGCCGTCACTTGGAAGAGGGTGATCGCCCAGAAGAGCTGCGTGGCCATGTAGAGCAGGTAGATCTCGATCATCGCCGGGCGGGCCCGCACGATCAACGGCCATCCCGCGTGCCAGTCGGTGCGCTCGAAGAACAGGAGGAGCCAGAGGACGGCGCCGGTCGCCGCCATCGAACGCGCCGTCTTGCCCGCCTCGCGGGCCTGGTCGACGCCGAGGTGTTCGAGGTAGTCGCAGGACAGCCCCGCCAGCAGGGCGAACTCGGCCCACCCCAGCGCCCGGCCGAAGGTTTCACGCAGCCACTGGTGGCCGAATTCGATCCGGGCGAGGCCCAGCTCGGTGCCGTGATCCAGGAACCAGAGGCCCGCGTCGACCAGGCTCATGATGAGCAGCAAGGTCATGCGGCGCTGCCAGCCGGGGTGGTCGAACCGCCCCCAGAGCATCAGTACGGCCAGCAGGCTGAGCCAGGTGATCGGCACGTCGATCCAGTGATACCACGTCGACGAGCTGATCCGCTCGCAAATCTGCGGGGAGAAAAAGTACACGAACGGCAGGGCGGAGGTGAAGCAGGCGAGGATCAGCGCCGCCGAGAGGATCGCGAATCCGATCCGGCAGACGTCGTAGGTCTTACGGAGCTGCTCTCGTTCGAGGTCCATCATGGGGGTGGCATCTGTCGGAGGTCGCGGTTTTCGGGCGAGCCTGTCGCGAGGAATTGGAATCATTCTAGGTCCACGGGCGGATTCTCGCCAGGGGACTGCCGAGGCTCGGCCGCCTCGACCGGGAGTCCGGCGGTCCCGAAGGCCAGGTTGATCAGGCCCCAGTCGGCCGGACCAGGGGGCGGGTCGACTTCCAGCACCAGCACGTTTCGGGGGCCGAGGGTCCCGAGAGGGACATCGAATGCGTCGACTCCCGGCGGCGGGACTGGCAAGGGGGTGCCGTTGAGCGTGATCGAGCGGATGCCCGGCGATCCCCGGACCAGGAGCGCGGCGGGCTCGTCCGGGGCCTGAGGCGGACGCTGGAATTGCCGTGAGAGTCGGAGGCGCCCGGCCGGGAAATCGCCCCACCTGGTCGGCAGTGACAGGCGAGCCGAGGCCGCCGACGAGTCGGCCCACGGCCGGCATTCCCAGCCGCCGCGCAGCCGGATTTCGTGTGCACCCATCGATTCCCCTCCCGTGCGCCAGGTTCTCTCTCGCGCCGACGCCTTCCCGCCGGGGGAAAAGCGCCGCACGACTTGTACGCCGCCGGTGCGACCGGAGGCGCCGTGGCCCTGACCTGACCAGGGGACCAGGACCCGGGCGCGCTTTGGTCTGGTCACCATCCACGCGACCCATTATATTCAGTACCTTCCGGATGCAACCGGAGGTGGCAGGGGCCGGGGGGCGGGCCTCTCGCCTCATTCGCTCGCGTCGCCGGCACGTTTTCCCGGTCGGGCGACTCCGGTCGGGGGCGGCAGCCGACCGTGGGATGCCCTCGGGGCACGACGGTCCCCCAGCCGCCCGACGTCGTCCGTCTCCCGCCGCCTGCCGACTGGGCGGCCCCGCTCTACCATTCCTTGCAGTGATCGCCATGCCAAATGATCGAGTGGGCAACCCGGCTCACGCGGATCGGCAATCTCCAGCTTCGGATGAGCCGAGAAGGCCGTCGGCGAGCGCCAATGGCCAGTCCCACCCCCTGCCCCGCCCCCAGTCGTTGCCGGGCATCCGGATCCTCGGCACCGGGAGCTATGTCCCCGAGCTGGTCGTGAGCAATCACGACCTTCAGCGAAGCCACGGGTTCGACCCGGAATGGATCGTCAACCGGACGGGGATTCACGAGCGACGGTTCGCGATGCCTCACCAGGCGACGAGCGACCTCTGTACCCAGGCGGCGATCCGCTGCCTGCGGGCCGCCGGCCGTGATCCGGGCGAGGTCGACCTGCTGGTGCTGGCGACATTCACCCCGGACATGGCCTTCCCCTCGACGGCCAACCTGGTGCAGGACCAGTTGAAGCTGTCGTGTCCGGCGTTCGACGTCCAGGCGGCATGCGCGGGATTCGTCTTTGCGCTGGTGATCGCGGCGCAGTTCGTCGGCACGGGGAACAGCCGATGCGCCCTGGTCGTCGGCGGCGACTGCAACAGCCGGGTGATCAACCCGGGGGACCAGAAGAGCTTCCCACTGTTCGGCGACGGGGCCGGCGCGGTTTTGCTCGGTCCGGGCGAGCCCGACCAGGGGCTGGTGTCCTATCAGCTCGGCTCGGACGGCTCCGGCGGAGACCTCCTGAGCCGGCCGGCGTGCGGCAGCCGGATCCCGCCGTCGGCGGCGGCGCTCGAGCAGGGCCTGCACTTCCTCACCATGGACGGACGGGCGGTGTTCAAGTGGGCGGTCCGCATCCTGGCCGATTCGAGCCTCGCCGTGCTCGGGCATGCCGGGACCCAGGTCCGCGACGTCCGCTGGTTCATCCCGCACCAGGCCAACGTCCGGATCATCCACGCCGCGACGGACGTGCTGGGCTTCCCGCGCGACTCCGTTTTCAAGAACCTGGAGCGCTACGGAAACACCTCGGCGGGCTCGATCCCGATCGCGCTCGATGAGCTGTATCAGCAGGGCGGCATCCGCCGCGGCGACCTGCTGTTGACCTCCGGCTTCGGCGCCGGGTTGAACTGGGGCACCGCGCTCTGGCGGTGGTGATCGGGCCCACCGGTTCCTCGGCCGAGGAGGCCTCGCCCCGCGCACCGCGCGGAATTCGCCGGCGCAGCAAGACGCCCCGGGGGAATCGCTCGATCCGTCCCCGGGGCGTTCGCAGCTTGATGATTGGGCGGCCTCGTCGGCTCAGACGGCCGGCAGCCGGCCGCGAAGATGCCGGGCAAAGACGCCGGCACCCGTGTTGCCGAGGCCAGTTGTCCCATCCGTACTGATCGCCGAGCCGGTGACCGTCCCGGTGATGGAGCCGTCCCCGGCCGTGCCGGTCAGGCGGGAATAATGCGCGTTGGCCGGGCGGAAGCTCGCCGAGATGTCGCTGCTCACCAGGCTGCCGTCCATCCGCAGGCGGCGGATCCGGCTGCTGCCGCGGGTCGCCTCGAGACCCTGGACGTAGGTCGGGTAGCTGAACCCCGTCTTGATCTCGGAGTTCTGCGCCGAGCCGGTGATCGAGGCGCTGTCGATCGACCCCGACGTGGCGATGATGGCGTTCGTCAGGGCATAGCCGGGCGTCGCCTGGTAGTACGGGAAGCCCTGCTCGCGCGACTGGATGAACAGCGGATTCTGGGCCGTCTGCACGAACGAGTTCGCCGCCCCGACCTCCAGCCGGTGGATGCGGCTGGCGCTCACCACGCCCCCGAGCAGTCCCGTCGCCGGATAGCCCGTCGAGCCCTCGGTATAGCCGTACTGGGTCGCCGGCAGCGCCTGGCCGGTGGAGGTGTACGCCGTGCTGACGCCGCTGGGATTACCGAGGCCCCGCTTGAACTTCAGGGTGTTGATCGGCCCGTTGACGTCGAGGCCGACGGCATCGGACACCCCGCCGAACGCGGCGTGGTGGATATAGGCGACGCCGCTGCCCGTGTTGGTGAACGGCTGGGCGCTCCGCGAGACAGTGAAGTTGACGGCCGAGCCGTGCACGTTGAGGTTCTTGACCGCCATCGCCTGGACGGCCGTGCGTCCGGTCGTCCCCACGACGGGGAATGCGAACTGATAGCCCGCCAGGATCGGGCCCTGCGTCGCCGAGAGGATGTCGAAGTTCTGGACCGTCCCGTTGATGACGAACTGCACCGTGGGCGACGTGATCGGCGTCGTCGGCACCGTGGTGGACGAGCTGTTGTAGACCAGGTCCTGGATGGAGTTGACGTAGATCGACGGCGAGTATTTCAGCGGGACGTTGCCGCTGCCGATCACGACCTGGTAAGGCGTCGTGGTGGACGCGCTATCGAGCTGCGCGATGATGCCGTTGAACGACAGCGTGCGCACGCCGCCGTAGAGGAAGATGCCCGTCGGCTGGTTGACCGCCGGCGAGACCTGGTTGGTCAGGGTGAAGTTGTTCAGCTCGATCGACCGGACGCCGGACGTGGCGATCAACTGGTTGAACGGGATGACGCCCGTCGTGAAGGTGCTCGCCGAGGGGCGGACCGTGCCCGTGACATAAGTGTTCTTGATGCTGGTGCCGACGAGCTGGATCGTGGCGATATCGTCGTGCAGGACGCCGTCATTGGGCGTCGTGTCGGTGACGATCGCCCGCCCGGGGCCGTGGACCGTGATGGTCCAGAGGTCGCCGGCGCGATCCGTCCCCGAGACGACCTTGCCGCTATTGGAATAGAGCGGGCTATTCGGATTCGCGGCGTTGAGGCTCGAGACCTGGTACATCTCGGCCTGATGGGTGATCGGATTCTGCACCGGCAGGTCGGTCGGAAGCCACGGGGCCAGGTACGACGGCAGGGCCGTGGAGAGCACAATGCGGCTCTCCAGGGACTCGGGTTGTGTCGCATGCTTCCGCCGGGTGGACTCGTACCGGTCGGAGCGCCGCCGCTTGCATCTCATGGAAGACTCCCTCCCCGGCAGCTCATGGCGGCGCGTCGGACCGATCGGCGATCACCGCCTCGGCCGCACCGACGCCCCGGAAGCCGCCCTCCGCTGGACTGGATCGATCTGTTGGGTGGTCCGTGATCCGTCGCCCATTGTCCCCGGATCCGTTCGCGACGCGCCATGATCGGGCGCGTCGGCCGAGGGGGCGGATCGGGTCGACCGGCGGCCGAGAGCCTCACGGCTCGACGGACCACGGACGACGGACAACGGACACTCCGCCCGACTCTCTCCATCGTCGCCCGGCCAAACCGGACTTCATGCGACTTGGGAGACTGGAGAATCCTGGGGTTCGAGGAAAGCGGACGAGCCGATTAAGCCGTGGGGAGCGGACGGAGGGCGGCGAGCGCCGGAGTCTCGTCCTCGGCGATGGTGAAGAATCGGTCGAGCTTCATGACCGACAGGAGGTCGCGGACGACGGGCTGGACGTGATAGAACACGAGCTTGCCGTTGTGGGTATCGACGCGGCGCTTGAGTCCGACGAGGATGGCGACGCCGGAACTGGACAGGAAATCCACTTTCTGGAGGTCGACCGCCAGGAGGGGATTGGGGCGGTTCTGGACCAGTTCGTACAGGGCGTCGCGCAAGGCGTTGTTCCGGAAGTCGTTGAGCCCGCCGGCCGCCTCGAACTTGACGATCAGGGCGTCGTCTCGGTCCTGTGTGCTGAAGGCTGACATGACGTCGCGTTTACCTCCGCTGGGCCGGCCGATGCAGACTCGGGACGCCGCCAGGGACCCGAGCCCCGCGGTCGGGATGCGGGAATCGGGGGAGTGCATTCCTCGGTAGCCGGCCGATCCGACGGGCCGGTCGGCCTGCGCGACGGGACGCGGGAGGCCGGTCGGGCGCCCGGATCGGAACCACGTTCATCATATCGCGCCCGACGTTCCAGATGCAATTCGGTCCGGCGATTCTGCCCGAACCGCGGAGTCGATTGCCGACGGCGGTCGTCGAACGACCGGCCGGATGTCCCGCGGGGTTACCGTTGTCAGGATGCGAGCTTCGGGTTAATCTCCCGGAAATGCCCATCGCTCGCGCCGGCCGCGACGGGGCGAACCGGTCGGAAGGGTGAGGCCCGGACTTTCGCACACGGACGTGCGGCGGTCTCGAGCGCCCCGCGCGAGGCCGGCCGGCCGAGCGGGCGGCCCGAGCGCCGGCCTCGGCCCGGTCCGCCGCCCCTTGCCGACCGTCGAACAGGAGGGTTAGTGGAATGACGGCCCGTGTCACGAGCGTCTTCCTGTACGTCAGGGACGTGCGCAAGTCGATGGAGTTCTACAACGAGGTCGTCGGCGCCGACGTCGTCCAGATCCATGCCGAGCACGAGAACGCCCCGTACTCGCTGGCGATCCTCCGCATCGGCCACTTCACGCTGATGCTCCACCCCCAGGAGCCCCACGCGCAGGAGTTCGCCGACACGCGGGTCGGCGTCGGGATCCACCTCCAGATCCAGGTCCCGGACGTCGATGCCTTCTACGATCATTGTCTCGAGGCCGGCGCGCTTCTGAGCGTCTCCGGCGAGCCCGCCGACCAGCAGTGGGGCTGGCGCGAATTCGCCCTGAAGGATCCCGACGGCTACGTCTGGTCGATCTACCAGGACAAGTCCGGCGGTCAGTGGACGGCGTGAGACCCCGGCTGTCCGGCAGCCGCGTCGGGCGGGACGGGCCTGGCGTCGGTCTGCGCCCGGCCGGTGGGCGACCGCGGCGGGACCAGCAGGAAATACGCCGCGACGCCCAGCATGAAGACGGCATAGAGCCGCTGCATCGTCACCGCCGGCAGCCGCTGCGCGAATCGGGCTCCCACGAATGCGCCGAGGAACAGCCCCAGCGCGATCCAGAGGCCCGCAATCGGACGGATGTTCCCCTTGTTCCAGTATTCCAGCACGCCCAGCAGGCCCGTCGGGAAGAGGATCACGAACAATGACGTGCCCGTCGCGGTGTGCAGGGGGAATCCGAAAAGGACAATCAGGGCCGGGACGATCACCAGCCCGCCGCCGACGCCGAAGAGGCCGCTCAGTACCCCCGCCGCCAGCCCGACAGCCAGCATCCTGGCCGCCTCCAGGTAATCCGTCATCCCTCATCCCTCCGGGGCCCGGCCAAGGATCGCCGCGCAGCCGGCCAGGCCGGCGGTCTCGATGCGTAACGTATGACACCCCAACATGATCGGTATCCAGCCGGCCACGGCGGCCCGCTCGAGCTCGTCCCGGGTGAGCCCCCCCTCCGGGCCGACGGCCAGGACGATCTCGCCGCCACGCCGCAGGGATGGCCAGGCGGCCGACGGCAACCCGGCCGGGTCGGCCAGGAGCCTCGGCCAGTCCGCGAACGACCCGACCAGCCGGGCCCATTCCATCGGCGGATCGAGGTCCATCAGCCGCGATCGGCGGCACTGCTTGGCGGCCTCGACGATCGACCGCCGCAGCCGGTCGAGCTTCGATTCGCGCGGAATGACGACCGATCGCTCGGCGACGACCGGGATGAGCCGTTCGACGCCGAGCTCAGTCGCCTTCTCGTCGATCCAGTCGAACCGGTCCCCCTTCGGGACGGCCGTGGCGAGGGTCAGGCGGAACGTCGGCTCGACGGACGGCAGGGGCTCGCCCTCGGCCTGGAGGACCGCCGAATCGCCCTTCGCCTCGACGATCAGGGCGGTTGTGGCGAATCCCCGGCCGTCGAAGATCTCGACCCGGTCGCCCGGCGTGCGCCGGCAGACGCGCGTCAGGTGCCGGGCTTCCTCGGGCGGCAGGTGGTATCGACCCTCCCGTGGCGGATCGGGGCAGAAGAAACGGTCGGCCAAGGCATTGCTCCAGGCTTCTGGTCGGGGCTGTTGTCTGATCGTATCCGAACCGAGGCCCGTCGGGCGCACGGCGGCCTGCTGTCGGACGGCCGGGGTGGCGGGTCGGCTGGGCTTCTGCTAGCATCGGAAAGGTCGCGAGGACCGATCCCGACGGCGCGATCCGGCGGATGCCGGGCGCCCAGGACAGGAGCACCAGCCGGGCGATGAGCGAGCCGACCGTGAATCTGCGAAACCCGCCGCTGGCGGCGCTACTGGCATGGGCCGTGCCGGGACTCGGACATTTCTACCAGGGACGCACGGGCAAGGGCATCCTGTACGCGGTCTGCATCCTGGGCCTGTACACCCTCGGCATGGTGATGGGCGAGGGGAAGATCGTCTACTGGCGCTGGGTCAATCCGCTCAACAACCCCGAGAAGTTCTGCCTGTACTACCTGGGACAGTTCTTCGTCGGCCTCGCGTCGCTGCCGGCGCTGATCCAGGGGACCTTGCATTACTTCGGCTTCAACCCGATCCTCGGCGGCATCCTGGCCGAACCGTCCCAGATCGACCTGAACGCGCTGAATAGCCGGCTGAACAAGCTGGTCGAGATCGGCTCGATTTACACCTGCATCGCGGGGCTGCTCAACATCCTGGCCATCTACGACGCCTACGAGGGCCCGGCTTACCTCGACGCCGAGGAAACGGTCTCCGAGCGTCCCGTCGAGCCGGCGGTCCCGTCCGGCGGCCTCCCGGCGGAGGGCTCGGCATGACCCTTTCCCCCGTCCAGGTCTACTGGCTGATTATCCCGCTCGTCGTGGCGATCAGCCTGGTGTACTCGGCTTCGCGGCACGAATCCTGGCGACGGATCTGGTGGCACTCGTTCCGCCTCTGCGTCTGGATCATGGGCATCCTGATCGCTGCCACGGCCGTTCTGCTGCTGATCAACACCCAGGTCTGAGCGCCCTTCGGACGTCGACGGGGAACTCCCGAACCGCTTCCGCATGACGGGGCCGGCGAACCTCCGATCCGCTCGCACCCACGAACCGGCGACTCGGCCCGGTCCGGCCCCACTCGGTCCTGGCCGCTCCGTGGATTCGACCGGATAACCAGGGAACGCGCCACATTCCCGCCCGGCGTGTCTGCCTCTGCCGACTGATCATCGCACTGGTGGCAGTTTTACGGGTCCCGGTGGCAGTTTTACGGGTCCTGGTGGCAGTTTTTTCAACGGCTTACAGCACGTTTTTGGGGCGTTTTTGCCGGCTTTTGGCACCTGGTGGCAACTGGTGGCAGGTTTTTGGGGCGTTGTCAGGCCCGTTGGCCGGATTTCGATCCTGGGCTGCGAGGTTGTGCTGGTCGGAACGATTATATGACGGCGTCGTGCTCAGGTGATGTGTCCCCTCACGTCGCCCGGTGCCCCTCTCCCTTGCCACCATTCCCCCTCTACTTACAGGATGTATCAGGTCCACAAACAATGTACGGCCCTCCGCCCGAAAGCATGTCGAAAACCGTCGCAACCTCCTATCGACAATGGTTTTAAAATCTTCTCATTTTCTTTCAGATTTTCCGACGCCGTCAATATCGACGCAGGTGATACAAGCTGCCTGGACATCCCATGTCGGCTTTCCGAGACCCATCGCGGCGACTCATGCATGCGGCGATGCGTTGACGTGTCCTTGCGCCATGCCGGTCTGGGTCGGTGGCGGATCAGTCGAATTCGCCGACTCTCGTCGCCGGTTCGCCTGAATCCCTGCCGCGCCCTGGCCGGGCGAACCACGACACGTGATTCGCCGGTTGTTTCCGGAAGCGAAAGCCGCCGCCGACTGAGTCGCCGGTTTGCCGGGTAGTGCTCGCCGATGGCACCGGCCTGGGGCGCTCGACACAGCCTTCACCTGGACATGAGTCCATCAGCAGCGGCCGGAACGCTTCAGGAGCCCGCTACGTACCCGGCCCCGGAATGGCCGTTAGGGGGCGGCCAGCGTGATGCGGCTGCTGGTGGTTGCGCCGTCGGCTGCTTCGAGGCCCGGCTCAATCGTGATCTCCACCGCGCCCTTGTGCGCCCTTGCCAGGGTGATCACGACCGTGCCGGGGCCCGGGTTGTAGGCCACGCTCCTGATCGCGAGGGTCCTGGTGCGGACGGTTCGCTGATGTTTCCTCTGTCGTCGGTTCACCCCGACAGACACGCGATACCGGCCGGCCTCCAGGGCGCTCGTCGGATCCAGCGGCGCGGCGAACGTGATCGTGTACTCCGTGCCCTTGTGCTTCTTCGGCCGGCTCACGGCGACGCTCCCCACGACCTGCGGCGGTGCCGACATCGAACTGGGTCTGGGTCTTGGACTCACCGTCGGCGTGGGCGTCGGGGTCGTGGCGGCCGGGGGGTAGAGGAAGATGGGATCGCCGATCATCTCGGTGAACCAGAGGTTGCCGTCGGGTCCCGCCGTGATCCCCAGGAGATCGCCCTGCGCGGCGCTGAAGAGTATCGGAGCAGGGAACTCGGTGATGGCGTGGGTCGTCGGGTTGATCATTCCGAACTGGCTCGAGCCCTCGGTGAACCAGAGATTTCCGTCGGGTCCGGCCGTGATTGCATTGGGTTCGCCGAGGGCCGTTGTCAGGGGGAACTCGGTAATGGCGTGGGTCGTCGGGTTGATCATGCCGATCCGGTTGCCGATCACCTCGGTGAACCAGAGGTTGCCGTCGGCCCCGGCCGCGATTGCGGTCGGGTAACTCATGGCCGTCGGAATGGGGAAACTGGCAATGGCGTGGGTCGTCGGGCTGATCGTTCCGATCCGGTTGGTATTCGGCTCGATGAACCAGAGGTTGCCGTCAGGCCCTGCCGTGATTGCGGTCGGCTCACCCGGGGCCGTGGCGATGGGGAACTCGGTAATGGCGTGGGTCGTCGGGTTGATCATGCCGATCTTGTTAACGTTCCTTTCGGTGAACCAGAGATTGCCGTCGGGCCCGGCGGTGATGGCGGTCGGGTCGCTGTTGGCCGAGGGGATGGGGAACTCGGCGACGGCATGGGTCGTCGGGCTAATCATCGCGATCTTGTTCGCAGTCGGCTCGGTGAACCAGAGGTTGCCATCAGGCCCGGCGGTGATGGCGTCGGCGCCGCTTGCGGCCGAGGGGATGGGGAACTCGGTAATGGCGTGGGTCGTCGGGTTGATCATCCCGATCTTGTTCGCATTCGGCTCGGTGAACCAGAGGTTGCCGTCGGGCCCGGCGGTGATGGCGGTCGGGTCGCTGCTGGGGTTGGGCATGGCAAAGGCCCAGGCGGCCCTTACGGGGTTCGGGTTGAAGGTGGTGGTCGTATAAGAGAAATCCTGCGGCTGGCCATTGACAAGGACATTACTGATATTCACGTCGTAGGCCGCCGCCTGCTCCCCGGTGGCCGTGGAAGGCAGAGTCCACACGATGGCCGTCCCATTGTAGTGGTTCGTGGGCGATTCGGCGTCGATGATCGAGACGACCTGCGGCACACCGTTCTGGGTGACGCTGACCGTGGCGTGAGAGAAATCCGCACTCGAGCTGTCGGTCTGGAACGACCATCGCATCCCGTCCGGCAGCCACGGGAGCGGAAAAGCGCCATTCGTGGGCCAGGCCACGCCCGTGATCGGGGCGGAGAATGCATTCGAGTAGTCGATGTAGTTCGCGGCGGATGCGGGGAAGCCGGAGGCGGGATCGACTTCACCCCAGCCCATCGTGCCGATCAGGGGGTCCAGGATGTTGCGGCGATGGCCGACGATCGTGTTATTCGGCCCCGGATCCACCAGGAAGTCGAGGATGGCCTCGGCCCCCGACACGTCCAGGGCGAGGTTCGAATGCCCTGCGCCGTCGGCTCCCGCCGCGGAATAATCGGCCCAGGTCGACGGCGGGAAATGGTTCAGGGCATTGTTGGCGCTCATCATCAGAGCCGCCTGCTGATCCTCGGCGTTCAGGGCGGGATCCAGAGCCACCACCCCCGGGTCGCCCGCCAGCTCGCGGACGCAATTCAACTCATTTTGGATGGCCGCCAGATAATCGGGGCTGAGCGAGCCCGCGCCATCGGCGGCGACATTTCCAGTCCAGCCGGAAGCGAGGTAGGCGTTGTTATAAAACTGCTGGTACAGGATGTTCGCCGTGAATTGATCGACTCCGGCCTGGACTGCGAGTGCCGCGTCGAGCTGCACGCGACGTTCCAGCCCGTCGACGACCGGCCAGCACCGCTGTCGGGCCCGCGCGGCTCTCGTTCGAAGGCGCAGGAGCCGACGAGCACGGTTCCAGAACCCGCCGGTCGCCGGCAGGGGCGGCATCAGGGGCATGGGTGCGAACGGAAGGACCGGATCGGTGCGGTCAGCTCGCGTGTCCGCGGGTCGTGACACCTTTTACCCCCCAAGCTGGTGCGCCACTCGGAATGTCCGGCGGGCGTCGATGCGCCAGTTTGGGAACAGTCCTCGTTCCCGCGTGTCAGGTGCACGTTGACATGGCTCGGCATGAACCCGGAAGCTTCGTGCTTCCGTCGTTTTCCAGAGATCGCGAGGAACGAGACCGGCTCGGCAAGAGGCGAGAATTGCCCGAAGATCACCCCCGCGGCCTGGGCGGGCACGGCCCGCGCGGTCTGGGACCTTGTGATCGCGCCCGGCGGCCTTTATTGCCGCGTAGCTCCGGCCAAAAGACACGGTCGACCGCCGGAAGACGTGGTCTGGGTCGCCTTTCTCGTACTCGGCAGAAATAGGGAACCACTGCGGACGGATTGGTGTCAAGGAGAATCGTTTGTGCGTGGGGGATTATGCACGCGTGCGTGTTTGTTGGGATCAAGGAATGGGGTAAGGACGAAGAAGGGGCCAGCCGCACCCATCTGCAAGGTTCACGCCTTCCAGGAGAGAATGGCATCAATCTGACAGGTAAGGACTTGCGAGATCCGCCTCGCTCGTGGTCGCGGCGGCGGCGAAAAACCCGCTGCGCGGGCGATTCTCTGGCCGCCAGGCCGCCGTCGAGCACGCCGCGGCCTGTTGACGACCAGGGGCCTGGAAGGGTTCGTGGGTTCGTGGTGAACGGCACGGCGAGCTTGACGCAACTCGCGCCAGGACTTAGGATGTATGAAATAAGATTCTTGAAATTCTGATCGCATTTCTTGGATTCCTGTCCACCTGCCTGGGGTTCTCTCGGTCTCTCCACCCGGCGCGGGGTCTGAATGACGACAAGCCGATGTTTCGTTGATCATGGCTTTCGAATCCTCGCCACGGCGATGCCGTTCCGGGCGGTGGCGTCGTTGCCGACAGGTCGCGTCCTTCCTCTTTGGGTTGCACGGGTCGTGGCAGCTTTTCGGTAGGGGATCTCGCCGTGGGAGGTCTCTCGTCCGCGTCGAGGGTGTCGACGGGCCGTGAATCGACCGGGAGAGGTACGGGCCATGCACGCGATCGTTCTTGCCATCCGGAGCCCCTTCACCTTCGCCTTCCGGCGTCCCATCGCGACTCTCCTGCTGCTCGTCCTGGCGGCGGGCGGAGTCGTCGTGGGGCTGGCGGAGGTGGGGGTCAACCTGCCTCCGCCCCTCAACACACCGAAAGTTCGCGCGACGGTTGCGTACGCCGGTACGGGCGTCGGGCAGGTCAAGGACTATCTCGTCCGCAAGTATGAGTCGATCTTTCACGGGCACGAGGAGGAGCACCATGAGGAGCCCCCCCGGATCGTGGTGACCAGCCCGTTGGTGAAGGACGTCACCCTGACCCTGCGCTACGTCTGCCAGATCCATTCCAAGGCGCACATCAAGGTTCGCGCAATCGAGGACGGGTATCTCCAGGAGATCCTGGTCAGGGAAGGCCAGGCGGTGCAGAAGGGCGATGTGATGTTCCGGATTCTCCCGATCCTGTACCAGGCGAGGCTGGACGCCGAGGTGGCCGAGGCCGACGTCGCCCGGATCAAGTACGAGAACACCAAGAAGCTGTCCGAGAGAAAGCCGGAGCCGATCGTCTCGAAACAGGAAGTGGCCCTGGCCAGGGCCGAGCTCGCCCGGGCCACCGCCAAGGCGAACCTGGCGCGGGCCGAGCTGAAATTCACGGAGGTGACGGCGCCCTTCGACGGCATCGTCGACAAGCGGTACGAGAACCTCGGCAGCCTGATCGACAAGGGGGATATCCTCACGACGCTGTCGGATAACAGCGTGATGTGGGTCTACTTCAATGTCCCCGAACGCGCGTATCTCGAGTACATGGCCGCCCGGAAGGAAAAGCGGCCCGAACCGAGGATCGAGCTCGAGCTGGCGGACTTCAGCAAGTTCGATCAGGTCGGCGTGATCGGTGCGATCGAGGCCAAGTTCAACAATGAGACCGGCAACATCCCGTTCCGCGCCGATTTCCCGAACCCGGACCGGCTGCTCCGCCACGGCCAGACCGGCACCATCCTGATCCACCGGGAGCTCAAGGACGCGATCCTCATCCCCCAGCGGGCGATCTTCGAGCTCCTCGACAAGCGATATGTCTGGGTCGTCGACGAGGATCACGTGGCGCATCAGCGGCTGATCACGGTCAGGCATGAGCTGGAGGACATCTTCGTCGTGGACCCGCCGACGCCTTCGGCGCCCGACATCGGACTCAGCGCGAGCGACAGGATCGTGCTGGAGGGGGTCCGGGATGTCCGGGACAAGGCCAGGGTGGAGGGATACGAGGTCCGCAAGCCGGAAGACGCCCTCAAGAACCAGAAATACCACGCGGAATAGCGGCCGCGCGTCGGGTTTCTCGACAGCGAACACGAGGAGATCCGTCTCACGCCATGTTCTCCAAAATCCTCTACCGGCCGGCACTCGCGATCGTCATTTCGATCATCCTCCTGTTCCTGGGCGTGCTGGGGATCAAGACCCTCCCGATCGCGCAGTTCCCCGAGATCGCGCCGCCAACCGTGATGGTCTCGATCTCCTATCCCGGCGCCAGCGCCAACGTCCTCGTGGAATCGGTGCTGATTCCGCTGGAGCAATCCATCAACGGCGTGCAGAACATGCGGTTCATCACCTCGTCCGCGACGAGCGCCGGCGAGGCGGCGATCATCATCTACTTCGAGCCGGGCACCGACCCGAACATCAACGTCGTCAACGTGCAGAACCGGGTCAACATCGTGCTGTTCCAGCTTCCGCCCCTGGTGGTGCGCGAGGGGATCCTCGTCAGCCAGGTCGTGCCGAGCATGCTGATGTACGTGAACATCTACAGCACGGACCCGAACGCCGACCAGAAGGACCTCTTCAACTTCGCCAACGTCAACATCATGCCCCGGCTCAAGCGGATCAAGGGCATGGGCATCCCGAGGAACCTCGGCAACCGCATCTTTGCGATGCGGGTCTGGCTGAACCCCGACCGCATGCGCGCCTATAACCTGTCGTCGGACGACGTCATGAAGGCCCTGTCCGAGCAGAGCATCATCGGCTCGCCCGGGCGGCTCGGCCAGGCCACGGGGAAGACGTCGCAGTCGAAGGAGTACGTGCTGACCTACATCGGGCGATTCAACAAGCCGGAGCAGTATGCCAAAATCATATTAAAAGCGAATCCAGATGGCGAGATCCTGAGGCTCGGGGACGTCGGCGAGGTGGAGCTGGGCCCGCAGTTCTTCGACATCTATTCCGACATCAACGGGAAGCCGGCGGCGTCGATCGTGCTCAAACAGGCCCCCGGCTCCAACGCGGCCGAGGTGATCGACGAGATCAAGAAGGAGCTCGAGAAGATCAAGGAGGAGTCGTTCCCATCCGGGATGGATTACGAATTCGCCTACGACGTCTCGAAGTTCCTGGAGGCGTCGATCGACAAGGTGCTGCACACCCTGCTCGAGGCGTTCATCCTGGTCTCGCTGGTGGTGTACATGTTCCTAGGCGACCTGCGCTCGACGCTGATCCCGACGCTGGCGGTCCCGGTGTCGCTGGTCGGGACCTTCTTCGTGCTGCGGCTGGGGGGCCTCTCGATCAACCTGATCACGCTGTTCGCGATGGTCCTGGCGATCGGCGTCGTGGTGGACGATGCGATCGTGGTGGTCGAGGCGGTGCATGCCAAGATGGCGCAGAAGCACCTGTCGCCGTATCGAGCGACCATGGAGGTCGTTCACGAGATCTCGGGCGCGATCGTCGCCATCACCCTCGTGATGACGTCCGTCTTCGTGCCGGTGACGTTCATTCCCGGGGCGGTCGGCACCTTCTACCGGTCGTTCGGGATCACGATGGCGACGTCGATCATCCTGTCCGGGCTGGTGGCCCTGACGCTGACGCCGGTGCTTTGTGCGATGATTCTCAAGCCCCACGACCACAACGGCAACGGCGGCCACAACGGCAACGGCGGCCACAACGGCAACGGCGGCCACAACGGCAACGGGGCCGAGCACCACGATGGCGGCTTCGGCGCCGACATGGACTCCCACGCGGGCAACGGGCGGAGGCGGCGGGGGCTGGGCGTCAAGCTGCTGCTGGCGCTGGGAGGATTGCTGGTCCTGGGAGGGATCACGTACCTGGCGTACCACCTGTGGGGGCCGGTCGGCTTCGGGCTCATCGCCCTGCCGTTCGTGCGGAAACCGTTCGACCGCGCCGTCGAGAAGGTGACGGACGGCTATGCGGCGACGGTGCGGCGAATCGCGACTCGACGCACGCTCACGATGGCCGTCGTCGGTGCCTTTGCCGCCGGCATCGTGATGGTCAACACACACCTCCCGACCGGCTTCATTCCCGGCGAGGACCAGGGGATCATCTACGCCGTCCTCCAGACTCCGCCGGGGTCCACACTCGAGTACACCAACAAGAAATCCCACGACCTCGAGGAGATCGCCAAGGAGGTCGAGGAAGTCAGCTCGGTCACGTCGCTGGCCGGCTATGAGGTTCTGACCGAGGGTCGCGGCTCGAACTCGGGGACCTGCATCATCAACCTGAAGACCTGGGACGATCGCAAGCGGACCGCCCGCGAGCTGATCGTGGAACTCGAGGAGAAATGCCGCGAACGGATGAGCGACGTGAAGCTGGAGTTCTTCGAACCGCCCGCGGTCCCCGGCTTCGGCACGGCCGGCGGCATCTCGATGCTGGTGCTCGACATGACGTTCTCCGCCGACTATGCGCAGCTCGGCAAGGTGACCGACAGGTTCATGACCGCGCTGGGGAAGCGCAAGGAGGTGGCGAACATGTTTACCTTCTACGCCGCCAATTATCCTCAGTTCGAGCTGATCATCAACAACGACGTCGCCATGCAGAAGGGCGTGTCGATCAAGGTGGCGATGGACAACCTGAACATCCTGATCGGCAGCACCTGGGAGCAGGGATTCATCCGCTTCAACCAGTTCTACAAGGTCTTCGTCCAGGCAAAGCCCGAGTTCCGGCGCTACCCGGCGGACCTGAATAACCTGTTCGTCAAGAACGACAAGGGAGACATGGTCCCCTACTCGGCGTTCATGACGCTCAAGAAGAAGCAGGGTTTGAACGAGATCACCCGGTACAACCTGTACACCTCGGCCGCCATCCAGTGCGCGCCGGCCGCCGGCTACAGCACCGGCCAGGCCATCCAGGCGATCAAGGAGGTCGGCGCCGAGACGCTGCCTCGCGGCTTCGACATCGGCTGGTCGGGGCTCGCCTACGACGAGGCGAGGAAGGGGAATGAGGCGGTTTACATCTTTCTGATCGTGGTCGCGTTCGTCTACCTCGTGCTGGTCGGGCAATACGAGAGCTTCATCTTGCCGCTGGCGGTGATCGTGTCGCTGCCGGTTGGGATCTTCGGTTCGTTCTTCTTCCTGCGGGCCATGGGCCTGGCGAACGACGTGTACGCCCAGATCGGCCTGGTCATGCTGGTCGGCCTGCTGGGCAAGAACGCGATCCTGATCGTGGAATTCGCCGTCCAGCGCCGGCTGGAGGGCGTGTCGCTCCAGGAGGCGGCCGTCGAGGGCGCGAAACTGCGGTTCCGGCCGATCCAGATGACGTCATTCGCCTTCATCGCCGGCCTGCTCCCGCTGGTCGTGGCCAAGGGCGCCGGGGCGATCGGGAACCGGACCATCGGCACGACGGGAGCCGGCGGCATGCTCGTCGGCACGGTCATCGGGGTCCTGGTCATTCCTGGCCTTTATTATCTCTTCGGCAAGCTCGACGGCGGGCGAAAACTCCTCAAGGACGCGTCGGAATCCCCCTTGAGCGAGGCCCTGGAGCACGAGGAAGGCCACGGTCACGCAGGCCGCGACGGAGGAGAGGAATAGGGAGCATGCCCCGGCGGGGCCGATGGCGGTCCGAAGCCCCTCCGCCATCGGTCTTGACGCCTCGGAGAAATCCAGCTAGAGAGTGTCGACAACCATTTCCTGGCTCGTCCGTGGGCCGGCGCTCGTCCGGAGCCGGGTGTCGGTCTCAGAATCGTTTGCATTTCTTTGCAGGGACTTTTGTCCGCTCGGTAACCCTTTCGATCGATAAAGCTCCGCGTGGGAAACGGCTGCCGTGACGGCCGGAGGAGGCTCAAACCTCGTCCGGAGGGGCGTTCCGCCCGGGACCTGGTGGTTGTTTCGGCCTTCGCAGGTGGATGGCGGAAGGCCCTGTCGCGGAGGAGCTCACAAGGACGTGTCGGATGAGCCAGTCGGTGAGCCCGGCGGATCGATGGCCCAGGAGACGAGCTCTCGCGATCGCGATGGCTTGCGGCTTCCTGGTGGTCCTGCCGTCCTGCGGAATCCCCGCGTTCCGCCCACCGATGCCGGGACCGAACGTTCCGGACCGCTTCACCATCCGCCGCGCCGAGTCGACTGCGGACCGGCCGGAAGGCTACGAGGACGCGAGCAGCGCGGAGAACTCGTCCGGAATGCGGATCGAGGAGTTCTTCCAGGACCCGATGCTGACGGGGTTGATCCTCCAGGCACTGGCCGGGAACCAGGAGCTGCGGATCCTCGCCGAGGAGGTCCAGGCCGCCAGCAACGAGATCCAGGCGCGGACCGGTGCGTACTTTCCTTTCGTCACGGTCGGCGGCGAGGCGGGGATCAACAAGGTCAGCAATTATACGATTGAAGGCGCCGGTATTCACGACGACCCGTTTATCCCGGGGAGGCTCCTGCCCAATCCGCTGCCGAATTATATCCTCGGGCCGCTGTTCTTCTGGACGCCGGATATCTGGCGGCAGTTGCACAACGCCAGGGATGCGGCGATGTTCCGGTTCCTTGCCGCCGGCGAGGGGCGGAACTACGCCATCACCCGCCTGGTCGCGGAAATCGCCGACAGCTATTACGAGCTGATCATGCTCGATAAGCGGCTCGAGATCCTGGATCAGACCATCAAGATCATGGAGCAGAGCCTCGAAGTCGCCAGGGCCCTCAAGGAGGCGGGCGGCCGCGGCACCGAGCTGGGCGTCCAGCGGTTCCTGGCTGAGGTCAGCAGGAACCGGGGCGAAAAACTGGTCGTCTTCCAGCGGATCATCGAGGTCGAGAACCGGATCAACTTTCTCGTCGGCCGCTTCCCGCAGCCCGTCGAACGCATGACCGGAGACTTCATCGATCTGAGCCTGCACGGGCTGAGCATGGGAGTGCCCGCGGATCTGCTGCGTAATCGGCCCGACATCCGCCAGGCCGAGCGTGCGCTGGCGGCGGCCGGGCTCGACGTGAAGGTCGCCCGGAAGAATTTCTATCCCAAGGGGGCTGTCACATCCGGCGTCGGCTACCAGGCCTTTAATCCGGTGTATTTGTTCATTACCCCGGAAGCCCTGATTGCGAGTGTCGCCGGCCAACTGGTCGCGCCGTTGATCAACAAGGCGGCGCTCAAGGCCGAGTACAAGACCGCCAACGCGCGGCAACTTCAGGCCGTGTACAATTATCAGCGGGTTGTGCTGAACGCTTACACCCAGGTGATCAACCGCCTGTCTCAGGTGGAGAATTATCGCAAGAGCATCGAGTTCCGGCGGCAGCAGGTGGCCGCCCTCGACGACGCCGTCGATGTCGCGATGAATCTGTTCCAGGCGGCCCGCGCCGACTACGTGGACGTGCTGTTCGCCCAGCGTGACCTCCGGGATGCACGCACGTCGCTGGTCGAAACGAAGCAGCAGCAGCTCTCGGCGCTCGTGAACACGTATCAGGCGCTCGGCGGCGGGGCCTATCTGGGCCCGGTGTTCAATCCGCCGGTGCTGAAGCCCCACCACTGGAGGTTCTTCAAGCACTGGCGTTCGGTCCCGCCGGAGGATCGGATCGTGCCGATGCTGCCGGCGCCGCCGGGTTCTGGATCGGTCCCGCAACCGCTTCCGGCACTCCCGCCGGAAACGGGCCCGCAAGGACCTCCGGCTGCCTCGCCGGAGACTGGGCTGGAACCGCTTCCCGCGAAGGGTCCGGCGGCGGGAGTCGCACCGGCACCGGCACCGCCAGTGGCACCGGCACCGGCACCGCCAGTGGGGCCGGATCGCGGAGCGGGTGCGATCCCGCCGCCGGTGGTTCCCGGAACGGGTCGCTAACGGCTATGTTCCACTCTCGCGGGCCGCGGCGGCTCGCCAGAGGAGCACGATCGCCGCGGCCTGAAGGACGACCAGGGGCAGGAACTGGAGGGCCTGGGCGGCCGGCGGCAGGCTCGCCACGGCACCCGGCGCGGCGATCGAGACGAGATTGCGGGCGAAGCGCTCTCCGAAACGCCAGCCGGGGGTCGGGGTTTCGCCGGTCCAGATCGGCCAGACGGCGTCGACCAGCGGTTGCGAGAAGACCGGGCGGCTTCGGCCGCGAGCGGGCGGGTCGTTGGGAATCCGCGCGCCGGCCCCCTGGAACAGGAGCATCTCCACCGCCCCGGCTACGGCCAGGATCAGGCCGAGGGCCAGGATAGGCCTCGTCCACCGCCCGCCGATCGAAACGAAGGCCGCGACGGGCACCATGGCGAACGGGATCAACGGGAGCAGCAGCCGGGGGCCGGTCGACCAGCCGCCGGTCCACTCGGGATACGAAAGGTTCACCAGCAGCACGGCGACGCAGACGAGGAACGAGACGGCCGCCATCGCCCAGGCCCGTCGGGCGAGCAGCACGATCCAGCCCGGCACGGCCAGGATCAGGAGGGGGGCGTAGACCAGTAGCCCGCGGTAAGGGGTGACGAGCAAGGGGCCGAGCTTGCTCCAGTCGGGGCCCGTCAGCCCGGTCGGGTTGTCGTGCGTGTGAACGTGCGAGAACGTGACGTGATGGAAGTAGCCCATGTCCCAGGGCGAGCCGAACGCCTCGTGGTTGTACCAGAGCATCCCCAGGGTCGGGATCGCGGCGCCCAGGGCGAAGGCGAACACGGTCGCGGGGCGCTTTCGACGAAAACCCGCTTCGATTAGCAGATAAAGCCCGAGAATCGCGGAGACCGGCGCGACCTGGAGCTCGATCACCGAGGCCCCCGCGGCGAGGAAGCCGGCAACCGCGGCGCGGAGCCAGTCGGGGCCCCGGCCGGGGCGATTGAGGAGCAGGAACGAGGCGAACAGCGCAAAGGCACAGGACTGGTGGCCGTAGGCGAGCGTCGCGTAGACGTAGGCCGGCGTGCCGAGGCCGTATCCCAGGCCGACGACCATCGACGCGGCCGGCGTGCATCCCAGGTCGAGGGCCAGCAGGACGAGCAGCGCGGCTGTCCCCGCGGTGAGGAGGCCCGAAGTCGCCAGGGTGACGAAGTAATCCGCCGGCCAGTAGCGGCGGGCCCTGTCATCGCCGATCGGGTGCGGCGGCAATCGCAGCACTCCGCGGGCCGCGGCATAGGGGATGGCCGCGAGGAACGGATAGCCCGGCAGCTTGTCGGAGTAATAATGGTCCGCGACGATCGGTTTGCCGTTCCGGACCGTCGGCTTGTGGAGCACGGCCTTGTCGCCGGTGTGGACGTCGAGGCCGGTGATCTCGAGGGTGCCGCGGTCGACGATCGCATAGCTGAGCATCAGCCGGCTGGCCGTGTTCCAGTCGCGCGAGTGCCAGAAGAACGCGTCGCTGCCCAGGACGATGGCGAAGACGCCGAATGCCAGGCTGAGCCTTCGCGACCGCGTCACGCTGCCACCGCCTTTCGGCCGAGGCGGGGTCGCAGCCGGTTCCAGAGGTCGACGACGCCGACCGCCGCCAGCAGGGCGTTGGGGGCCTGGATCGGCAGGAGGTAGCGGTCCCAGGCCATCGGAAGATAGACGCCGATCACTCCCCACGCGATGACCGCCCAGATCAGGATCGCCAGGGCCGTCGGCGGCCGTCCGTCTCGGACCTGAGCGAATCCCAGGCGGGCGGACGCATACGCGCCATAAAGGACGAGCGGCAGCCAGAGGATCGATCCCCAGTCCTGCACCAGTTGATAGCGGATCTCGGAGTTCGATTTGCCCGGCCCGAACGGACCGAACCGGCCGAATCCCTGCACGGCCAGGACCGAGAGCTTGTCGGCCGGGGTGATCATCGCGTTGTGGGGCATGGCGCGCTTCTGATGCCGGGCGTTTTCCAGGCGAATCCGGAGCATCTCGCGGATGCGAGCCGGGACGGTCGAGTCGGGCGGGACCTGGTCCGTCTCGCGATGGCCGCGCGGATGGGCGGTGAGCGCGGGGTTGAGCATGAGGAATGTGCCGGATGCGACGGCGAGCGCCAGGAGGCCGCCGAGAAGGAACGTGAGGCGGGATTTCCAGGTGATGCCGCGACCGAGCAGGCCGAGGCCGCACCAGGCTCCGACGACCATCAGGGAGATCAGCCCGTTGAACTTGCAGAGGATCGACAGGCCCGCGGCGAGTCCGGCGAGGGCGAAGGCCGCCAGGCTGATCCAGGCCGCGCGGCCGGACCAGGCTCGAGCCGCTGCGCTGAGCGTCAGTGCCAGACAGACGATGGTGAGGGACTCGGTGGGGACGTCGGTCATCGCCCGGTGGGCGTGGAGGCGATAGAGCGGATTGGCGATCAGGAGCAGGGCCGCGAGGGCCCCCGCGGTCCGGCCGAGGACCATCGCGCCGGCGAGGAAGAGGGCCAGAGATCCCAGGACTCCGGTCAGGATCGATGGGACGCGAGCGGCCGCGAGCGTCCGGGAGTCGCCGAAGGAGGAATAGTTGTGATACCAGAGGGCCGCGTCGAGGGTGCGGGGCATCGGCTGGCCGGCGGCATGCAGGCTCGCCCCGATGAGGTACTTGGGCAGGGGCTGGAGGTCGAAGGCGAAGAAGTGGAGCCAGGCGGGGTCGTCGTGCCTGCCGGCGAAGAACAGGTCGGCGTAGTAGCTCTGGGTGATGTAGGCGTATTCGTCGGCGAACGGCGAGTCGAACAGTCCGGTCGAGAAGACGGCCAGGGCGGCGGCCGCGACGGCCGCGGACCACCAACCGAGAGACGCTGAGGGCTGCGGAAAGTTTGCCGGCGACAAGCGTTGCTCGGGTGGCGTAAGCCTCATTTGCGGGGGAAGCCTTGAGTGATTTAGCGGCTGCGCTGCAAAGACTTAAAGTCTCATTCTAGAAATCAGCCGGATCCTTTGGCAACGCCTGGATTGTCGGCTAAGTTTCCTTGACGACCCGCGCTGATGGGTTGTCGTTGCGGTTCCAAGGTGCTGCGTCGACTGGGTGGGTTGGCCGAGGCGAGGGCCGGCCGGTCTCCGGGAGATGAACCGGGCCGGGTGGTGCGAGCCCAGGGCGATCCGCCTGAAGTCGATGGCGATCCCGGGAACGATCACTGAACGCTGAGCGAGCATCCCCGAGTCATCCGATGTGCATCGTCGCCTGGAACCGCCGGTTCCGAGAGTCCGTCTCGAGGTTGACGGGGCGATCCGGCGCGTGTCGCGGTCGCGGCCTGAATGGTCGCGGTGCGGCCGCGTGGATCGGTCGCTCGTCGGCCGGTGGAGAGGGTACGGTCCTGGTCTCATCGGGCTGGGAGGGCGGTGTCACGGCGGCGGTCGATCGCGTGTCCCGGGTGGACGACAAGGTTCGACCCGCGCCGCGGGCGGCCGTCCGGCACGCCGCGGATGACGAGGTCCGAAAACTGGAGATTCCCATGACATTACATCTCGAATGGCTGAAAACAGGCCGTGCGTCGCGGGGTACTCCGAGTCGCCGGCGGCCCGTACGGGTCGGGATCGCCTGGTCCCTGGTCGCCGGGTTGGCTCTGATCCAGGCGGGTTGCACGTCGGGCCCGTTCAGCGGATGCAGCTCGTGCGGGTCGACCGGATTCCTCCGGCGGACCACCGCGCGGATTCTGCACCGTGACACGGGTTGCTGCGGTTCGGAAACGACGTCGGCTCCGCTGGAGTATGGCGCACCGTCGACTGTGGTCGGCCCGGCGGCGACGATGGGACCGACGTACTCGACGAGTCCGTCGGGCTCGGTGCCGTCGACCGTGGTCACGCCGGACTCGCCGACGCAGTTGGAATCGGTGCCGAAGGCGCGGGCGGTGCCGCTGCCGTCCGGCCCGCAGTCGTCGACGGGCGCGTCGGGAGCGAAGGCGAGCTACTCGTTGCGATCCTCGTCGGTGCGGTCGACCGCAAGGCTGGACGCGGACGCGGCGGCGCGTCCGGCGTCGGGGTCGTCGGTGGCCGGCGGGTCGCCGGCGGCCACGACGATCGAGGACATGTCGGGCGCGGACAACCCGCTCGACCATCTGCCGCCGCTGAGCCTGCCGGGCGAGGTGACCAGCGGCATCGAGGCGAAGTCCCCGGCCCCTTCGGCGAACTCGCCGGGGGGGAATCCGGGGGCTCGGCCATTGTCGGCGTCCGGGCCGGCGCCGGGGTCGGCCTCGTCCTCGCCGGACGGGGCCGCCGCCGACGGCGGCATCGGGCTCGGCCTGGCGGCCGCGACCGAGGGGAACGCTGACGTCGAGCCGGCCGCGCCCGCGGGCGCGAATACCGGCATCGCCCGGTTCGCCTCGGTCGACCTGAGGCTCTCCGGCGGCAGCGTGCCGTCGACGGCCGGCCTGGCCTGGCTGGCCGAGAAGGGCTACCGGACGGTCCTGGACCTGCGCGAGTCGTCCGAGGTGTCGTCGGCGTTCCTCGCCGAGGCCGCCGGCCGCGGCCTGCGTTACGTCGCGCTGCCGGTCAACCTGGCGAAGCTCGACGCCGACCGGATCGCGCGCTTCCAGTTCGAGCTGGCCTCGCCCGACGCCCGCCCGCTGTTCTTCTTCGACTCGGACGGCTCGCGCGCGGGGGCGCTCTGGTACATCCGCCGGGTGACCGTCGATCGCGTCGATCCCCAACTGGCGAAGCGTGAGGCGGAGGACCTGGGCCTGAAGGACCCCGCTGCCTGGAGTGCGGCGCTGGCGTTCGTGGATCGGCTCGAGGCAGAGAAGTCGCACTCCGCGGCGACGGCGGGGGCCGATCGGTCGCCGGCTCCCGCGAGCTCCGCCGAGAAGCCCGCGGCGACCGCAGCCGAACCGTCGAAGCCGGGAGCCACGGCGTCGGCCACGCCCTTGCCCGGCGATCCCGGCGACTCCCCGGCCGGCCTGATGGGCTGGCGGCCGCTGGCCGCGATGCTCGTCACCGGGCTGAGCCTTCCCCTGGCCTATCTCACGAGGACGGGCGTCCCGGCCGTGATCGCGAGGGCTCGGGCCAGTCTGCCGGCACCGGCGCCTCGACGGAAATCTCTTCCTCCCGGGTCGGATGCTTGAAGCGAATCCGCCGGGCATGTAACGCGATCCTCCCGCCTCCGTCCAGAGCCCGCAAGCGGCCTCTCGCCCCGTATCGCACGTCGCCGACGATTGGCATGCCGCGACTCGCCAGTTGCACGCGGAGCTGATGGCTGCGGCCCGTCAGCGGCCGAAGCTCGAGCCCGGCCGAATCCGGCCACCTGTCGAGCACCCGGAACGCGACCCTCGCCTCCTTCGACGCCGATGTGTCCTCGCCCTCATCCAGCCGGCGCGAGATATTGGTACGGCGATCCTTCTCCAGCCGATCGATCCAGACGCCCTCATCCTCGACGGGCGAGCCCTCAACGATCGCCCGGTACACCTTTTCCACCCGCCCGGCGCGGAACTGCTCGGACAACCGGCTCGCGGCCTTGCTGGTCCGAGCCAGCAGCACGACGCCGGAAGTCGGACGGTCCAGCCGGTGGACCAGCCCCACATAGACATTTCCTGGCTTGGCGTAACGTTCCCTGAGATACTGCGCGGCGAGGTCCACGAGCGACTGGGAGCCCGAGGCATCCGCCTGGGACGGCGTGCCGGCGGGCTTGTTGACGACCAGGCAGTGGTTGTCCTCATAAAGGACGTCGAGGTCCATCACACGGCCTCCGCGGCCGTGGTGATCCGCTTGACCAGGATCGTGGCATACGACCCCTTGCCCAGCTCGAAGGCCATGCGGAGGGCCTTGCGGCCGGGGTAGAGCGCATCGTCCTCGGCGTCGGCCTTCAGCCCGCGCGGGAAGAACAGGGCCGGACGGCTCCCCTTGGAGAGGAAGACGTCCTTGAGGTGCTTGACCCGCAGGTCGGTCCAGGCCAGGTCGAAGGGGGCGAGGATCCGGGCGGCGATCTCTCCAAGTTGTCCGGCGGGTGCCGGGGTCCGGGCGGAGGGCAAGGGCAGGTCGAGCTTTCGCAGGGACTCGACGCGCGCGGGCTCCATTCGCCTGGGGAACGGGAAGGCGCCGAGCTTGAGCTCGACGGGGACCAGGTCGCCGGGCCCGGCGTCGGCCTCGAGGCGTCCGGCGAGCAGCAGGTTCCAGAGGTGGCTCTGGAAGGCGGAGAAGTAGAGGACCCGCAGCTCGCGGCGCATCCGGGCGAAGGCGCCGCGGAAGTCCGCCGGGTGGTCGACGAGGTAGGTGACGATGCTTCGCGCCGACGAGCGAGGGAGCCGTCGCTTGGCCTCGGCCCAGTCGCCCCAGTGGTCGCGGAGGATCGCCTTCTCGGCGCGGGCGGCGGGGCGGTCGAAGGGATTCGGCTCGGCGAGAGCCAGCCGCAGGGCGCGCTCGTGGTCGCCAGCCAGCCAGGCACGCGCGATGAAGTCGCCGCCGTGGCCGACCGATCCGAATCGCTGGTCGTCGAAATAGTTGGGCAGGCCGACGTCGGGGACCTCGGCGATTGCGCCGAGCGCGCGATCTCGATCGGCCGGGCCGAGGTCGCGGATGACCAGCTCGAAGCGATTGCCGAGGAGCTGGCGCGGCCCGAATGGCTGGGCCAGGCGGCCGAGGGGGGCGAGCTCGAACCGAGGCGTGGTCATGCCCGTGGAAGGACCGTCGGTGATCGTGAGGTACTGGACCGTGTCGGCGTGGCGATCCTTGAGGCCGGCGTAGCTGACGCGGCGTCCGGCGAGGTTCCAGCGCCGGCAGATGGCCTCGACGGCCTCGAGCGTGCCGAGATCGCGCTTGGTCAGCCGGTAAAAGGTATATCGGCCCGAGCCGGAGGGCCGGGCGTCGGTCAACTCCTCGACCCGGAAGTCCTCGGGCTGGCATTTGAGCTTCATGATGGACCGATCAACGGGGAACGGGGATCCAACCTGATCGTATCACCCGGCCCGCTCCGCCGGCCAGCCGGGCGGGCGAGAGCCGCGGTGCGGCCCATCGGATGTTGGCGCGGCATCAACGGAGGATTCCGCGATAACTCCAGAATTCCTTATGACTTGCGCGATGTGTATCCGGCAAGGAGATCGCGGCTGGCCGGGAGGTGTCGGGGTGGTCAATCGGTTTTTTCGGGAATGACATGGAAAGTCGGGCCTGGGGCGGGTAAAAGTT
>DAIDHB010000401.1 GCA_027452145.1 Planctomycetales bacterium | reverse complement strand
GGTGGGGAGATCGAGGTTCGTCTGGCGTTCCGGGGGGCTGACGCCCCCCGGCTACGTCCTGACGCCCACTTCGTGGGCTTTCGGGACCGCCTCGAACCTCAAGCTCTCGCCCGTGCGCCACGCAACGGCAATGCGCTCTAGGCCGAGCCCTATCCTCGCGAGATCCCACGCGCCTTGGGCAGGATGACAAAGACGCCGTTATCTCCGGCCTGCCCCTGGCCGCCCCCATCCAGCAGCACGCCTGCGGCGCTGCTGACCCCATCCGGCGGCTCGGCGACGACCGTGATCTGGCCGCCCCGCGCAAACGCCTGCTTTCCGCTCAGCAGCAGGCTGACCGACTGAGTGGCGGGGTCGTAGTTCGCCGAGATCGGGACGGCATGGAGGACCTGCATCTTCTTGTGCCTGGCCTGTTTGAACGAGATCCAATCCACCTGGTAGTTGGCGGCGTTCCCCGCGGTGGCCGGGTTCATCGCGGCGCTAAAGTCCAGCACGAAGCCAGACAGCACCGGCTTGCCCTCGGGCTTGTGCTTCTTGTTGAGCTTGCGGGTGAACAAAGCCTGCTCGCCGACGATCACCGGGGGTGTCGGCGCGGGAACCGGCGTCGGACTCGGCGTCGGACTCGGTGTCGGCGTCGGCGTGGGAGCCGGCGTCGGACTCGGCGTCGGCGTGGGAGCCGGCGTCGGACTCGGCGTCGGACTCGGCGAGTTGACCGCGGTCGTGGCCTGCGGGGTGGTTGGCGTCGGCTGCGCGAGGCCGACGTTGCTGGTCGCCACGCTGTAGAAGGCATACGTATGACCGGTCTGGCCGGCGTAGGTCGCTGATGTCTGCGTCGTGCCGGCCTGCCAGAGCTGATACGCGCCGCCGTTATCGGAGACGTACACGTTGTAGTCAGCGATCCCCGAGCCGCTGCCGTCGCTGCCGGACCAGCTCACGGCGAAGCTCGGCGAGCTCTCGGTGGCCGGCAGCGGTGCCACGCTACTGGTTGGCGTGTTGACGTCGATCGTGTTGACGACCTGGGCCGTGTTGATCGGCGCATTGATGTCGAAGACAACTGACGCCTGCTGGTTGATGGCCGTCCCGGTCGTCAGACCCGTCTTCGGCCGGACCGTGTACTGCACGGAGCCCTCGCCGATGCCGCGGCTGTTATCCGGCGGCAGGAAACCGTCGGTCACGCCGGTCGGCGCCTGGCCGGTGAGCGGGTCGAGCGAGGTGAACGTCGCCGTCAACAGCCCGGTCTGGACGTTAAAATCGAGGTTGACCAGGACGTTCAGCGACGAGCCGTCGATGTTCTGATAGGGGACCGTTGTCTGATACTGCGTCAGCCCCGCCGGAACGGCGACGTTCATCGACCCGAAGGCGAACGACCCGAGCTGGAACGTGGACCAATCGAGATTCGGGTCAAGCTGCTGGGTGACGGTGACGTCCTGGGCGGCGATGCTTCCGTCGTTCTGGAAGTCGACCGTGTAAGACCAGGCGCCGGCGGGCTGGATGAATCCCTGCGCTCCGTAACCCGCCGGACCGATGAGGGCGTTGGGGTCGATGGAGTCCGGGCTCTTGGTGTCGCCACTTTTGACCGTTCCGCCGCTGCCGCCGGTGGGTGTACCGCCGCTGCTGCCTCCGCCGTCGCCGCCGCTAGCTCCGCCGTCGCCGCCGTTACCGCTCCCGCCGCCACCGCTGCCCTCGCCCCCGCCGTAGCTACTCCCGCCGCCGCCGGTGCCGCCGCCGTTCCCTCCCCCGTCGGTGCCTCCACCGCCTCCGTTGCTACCTCCGCCTCCGCCGCCGGTGCCGCCGCCGCCTCCGTTGGTGCCACCAAAAAACGGTGTCTCGTCGGCTTCGGGGCAGTCGTGCCAGTACTTGGTGAGATCGACCCCCTTATCCTTTCTGTGAAAGAAATTGGAGGTGATCAGCGGTGGCGCGTACGTTAACGGCTTGAAGGGGGGATGGACGATCAGGTCGGTGGGAAAATCCCAGCAGAGGCCGGACGGATCGGCGAGCGAAACCGGGTTGTTGCCGACGTATTGCCGGATGTTCGCCTGCCCGCCCGCCAACCCCAGCGGGTCGTTGCTCAGGAATTGACCGGTCGCCGGCGTGTAGTCCCGCATCCGCATGGCAAACAACGCGTTGCCGATCTGCAACACCCCGGCCTGTCCGTCGAACGTGAACGGGTTCGGAAGGCTCGCCGAGATGACCGTCGTCTCGCCGAACGGCAGGTAACTGTACTGGTTGACGTAAGCGCCGCTCGATCCGGTGATGCCGGCCGTGTTGCCGTTCCCGTTGAAGTCGTAGTAACCAGTACCCCCGGGGCCGGTCTGGCTAACCAGGCCGAGGCCGTGGTTGTAATGGGCGATCAGCGAGCCGCTGCCATTGTACGAGGCCGTCACGCTGCCCATGCCGGTGGGATCCACCAGGTAGTTCGTCTGCGTACCCCCGACGTTTTCGCCGACCAGGAACCCGAGGGGGTTGTACTGGAACGTCGTGACCGTACCGTCGGGCGCCGTGATTGACACGAGCTGGCCGAGATCGTTGTAGTTGTAGGTCGTCGTGCCACTGGAGTCGACGACGGTATGCAGGTTGCCGTTGGCGTCGTACGTGTAGGTCGCCGTGCCGACCCGCGTGACCTCGTTGTTAGAATTGCTCCTGTAGGCGGTCGTCGTGCCTCCCGTGATGACCTCGGTCCGGTTGCCGGCCGCGTTGTAGACATACGTGATCGTCGTCCCGTCCGGCAGCCCCACCTGCGTCAACTGGCCGATGGCATCGTAGCCGTAGGAGGTCTGGTTGCCGGCGGCGTCGGTCATCAGCGTGACCTCGCCCAGGGCGTTGTACTGGTAGGCGAACGACGAGTTCACCGTCTTGCCGTCGGGCTGATAATTGATCACGCTCGACAGGTTGCCGGACGCGTCGTAACCGTAAGTCGTGGACGTGCCATTGCCGTTGACCTTGGTCTTCAGGTCGCCCGTGCTGTCGTACGTGTACTGGACGATGCGATTGCCCGCGCCGTCGGTCAGTTCCGCGAGTCGGCCGAGCGCGTCGTACTTGTAGTTGACGGTGTAGCCGGACTGGTCGACGCTCTTGGTACGCTGGCCGGTCTTGGCGTCGTAGGTGAACGTCAGGGACAGCCCGCTCGAATAGACGACCGAGGCCAGCTCGTCGCCGATGTCGTGCCCCTGCGCGTCGGTGAGATAGGTGTAGGTCGCCGTACCGGTGAGATGGCCGCCGGCGTCGTAGGTCTGGGCGAGCAAGAGGTTGCCTTCGGCGTCGTACTTGAAGGTCTGGCTCGTCTTGTCGGCGAAGGTCTCCTGGGTGACGAGGCCATCCTGGTACGCGTAGGCGATCGCGTCACCGTTCTGGAGCAGGGTGTCCTTCATGTTCCCGAGCGGATCGTACTGGAACGACTGGTTGGTGCCGTCGGGGTAAGTGATCGCCAGGAGATTCCCGGCCGTGTCGTAATTGTACTGGGTGGTGTTGTTCCCGGTGTCGGAGATCGAGGTCCTCAGCCCGAGGTTGTTATAGGTCATCAGGATGGTCTGGCCCAGCGGGTTGACCGACCGGGTCACGTTGCCATTGGTGTCATAGGCATACTGATAGGTCTGGCCAGCGGCGTTGGTGAAGCTGGTCAGATCGCCGTTAGGCGACCGGCGTCTGGTAACCTACCCTCACGACGGGTTAATCTGGGCTGAGGCGGCGCGGGATACCCAGGATCGTTGCGATTCCATCACGGACGTTCCCCATGAACGACACCATCGACCAATTCGACGCTTTGCTCC
>DAIDHB010000400.1 GCA_027452145.1 Planctomycetales bacterium | reverse complement strand
GGAGCAAAGCGTCGAATTGGTCGATGGTGTCGTTCATGGGGAACGTCCGTGATGGAATCGCAACGATCCTGGGTATCCCGCGCCGCCTCAGCCCAGATTAACCCGTCGTGAGGGTAGGTTACCAGACGCCGGTCGCCTTACTGATGGTCGATCCGACCATCGTCCCACCCACATGATTGCCCTCGACGGTGTCGCCGCCGGAATCGATGACGATCCCGTTGCCAGAGAAGTTGTCGATCACCAGCCCGCTCACCGTGATCCCGCTGGCATCGAGCGTCAGCCCGTCGGCGGAGGACCCGGCGGAGGTGCCGTCCAGGTAGATCATCAGGGCCGCGTTGTTGCCGATGGTCAGCGTATTGGGCTGGGCGGCGGGCTGGGTATAGCCGTCGATCGTCACCGGCTCGGTGATCGGCGGCAGCGGGCTCGCCAGGTAGATCGTCCGCGTGATGCTGAAGAGATTGACCGGGTCGAAGGGGATGTTGAAATCGATGGTGTCGCCGCCGCGCCCGGCGTTGACATCGAGGATGGCCTGGCGGAGCGAGCCGGGGCCGGAGTCGGCCGTGGTCGTCACTGCCACGGTGGTAATCGGCACATCGAGGGAGAACTCAGAGGTATCGCCGGCGGAGTCGGTGGCCGTGGCCGTGATCAGCTCGCCGGGCGTCGTCGAGCCCGGCACGGTGACGGCGAAGGCCGTCGTGCCGGTGGAGTCGATCGTCACCGTGCCCGAGCCGAGATAGATGGCCCCCTGGCCATAACCCGACGGGTCGGCCACGGCGTTGGCGTAGAAGTCGAGGGTGTAGGTCGCGCCGGGCGTCCCGGTCAGGGAGCCGGCCACCTGGGTGGCGGCGCCGCCGATGGCACTCGTGATCACCGGGAATTCTTGCCAGTTGTTCGGGCCCGATTGGCCGGCGTGCGAGCCGTTGAGCGTCACGCCGTCGCCGCCCAGGTCGATGCCCAGTCCCGTGTTGTCGTGGATCGAATTGCCCTCGATCGCGTCGCCGGAGCCCCCGACCAGGACGCCACCGTCGCCGGCGATGTCCGCCGTGTTGTTGTAGGCGATCGTGTTGCCCGCGCCGGCGGTCGTCCCTCCGATCTGATTCGAGTAACTGCCGAGGATCTCGATGCCAGTCGCGACGTTGCCCAGGGGAGCCGTGCCTGTGGCATCCGTCCCGATGAGGTTCCCCTGCACCACGTTCCCCATCGAATCCAGATAGAGGCCGCATTCCAGGTTTCCCGACACGACGTTCCCCGCGCCGGCGGCTGTGCCGCCGATGGTGTCGCCGAAGTCTCCGAGGACGGCGATGCCCATGCCGTCATTGGGCTGGGCGATCCTGCCGGTGGGGTCGGTGCCAATGTAGTTGCTCTGGATGGTGTCCCCGCCGTTGGTCTCGAGGTCGAGCCCATCAACCGAGAAGCTGTTGACGACCAGCCCCTTCACGGTGGAATCCCCCGCGACGATCGTCAGGCCCGAGGCAGATCCAGCCGCGGCGCCGTCGAGCACGACGACCGGAGTCCCGGCGTAGCCCGGCTGGGTGGTGCCGTCGATCGTCACCGGCTGGGTGATCGCCGGCAGAGGCGCGGTCGGGAGAATGGTCAGAGGACCGCCCAGGCGGCCGACCCTGTCGCCGAGGTACTCGGTGAACCAGATGTTGCCGTCGGAGCCGGCCGCGATCCCGGCGGGTGCGACACCGCCGTTCGGCACGGCGAACTCGGTGAAGGTGCCGTCCGGGGTCAGCCGGCCGATCTTGCTGGCCCCGAGGAACTCGGTGAACCAGAGCGCGCCGTCGGCGCCGACGGTCAGGTCGATCGGCTGGCTCCCGGACGTGGGGACGGTGTACTCGGTGATCGTGCCCGCCGGCAGGAGGGTCCCGGCCGGGATCGTCGACCCGGCGGTATAGACGGTCCCGCCGGGCGTGTACGTGACGGCATCGGCCGGGACGACGGCGTCGGCCGCGGTGGTGGCGTCCGTCGCGGTGATCCGGCCGATCTTGCCCGTGCGCTCGGGGAACCAGAGGGCGCCGTCCGGGCCGACCTTGACTGTATACGGCTGGCTGTCCGCGACGCTGGTCGCGAACGTCGTGACCACGCCCGCGGTGGTGACCCGTCCGATGAAGCCGTTGAGGTCGGCGTACCAGAGGTTGCCGTCGGGGCCATTGGTCAGCCCGCCCACGTTGAGCGAGCCGGACGGCAGCGCGAACTCGGTGATCGCGCCGGTAGCCGGGGCGACCCGGCCGAGCTGGTGGATATTCTCGGTGAACCACATCGCCCCATCGGGTCCCTGGGCGATCCCCCACGGCCCGCTGTTCGGCGTGGGGACGGCGTACTCGGTGATCGTGCCCGCCGGCAGGGTGGTGCCGGCCGGGATCGTCGAGCCGGCGGTATAGACGCCGCCCCCGAACCGCGTGACCGTCGCGTCGGCGGGCACGGTCTCCGCGCTCGAGGTGACGATCGTCGTCGGCGCGAGCCGGCCGATCTTGTTACCCGCGTTCTCGGTGAACCAGAAATCGCCGTCGGGTCCGGTCGTGATCAGGATGGGCTGGCTGCCGGACGTCGGGATCGGGTACTCAGCCGTGACCGTACCGAGGGTCGTCATCCGCGCGACATAATTGCCGGATCGCTCGACAAACCAGAGAGCGCCGTCCGGCCCGGAGGTGATCCCGACCGGCACGCTGCCGGCGATCGGGACCGGGAACTCGGCCATGCTTTCGGCCGGGATGTTGAAATCGATCGTGTTGGGGCCCGTGACGGCGTTCGAGCTGAGGATCGCCTGGCGCAACGACCCGGGGACCGGGTTGGTGTTATCCCCGTTGTCCGCCGCGGTGGTCACCAGGAACGAGGCCAGCAGCGTCCGGTCCTCCATTCGCTCCAGGGACCAGGCCCACAGCGGCCCGCGACCGCGCGAGGGGCGCGAGCGGCCTTGTCGAGACGTCGATCGCTTCGGCGCGATCGTTCGGAGACCTGACGAGAGCGGCTTACCCATGGGAAAGAGTCCCTCGAAGGTGGCATTCGACCGCGGTTGGGATTCAGCGAGGCCCGAACGCGCCCCCGGATTCATGGCCCTTCGTCGGTTGCTCGGGCTTCGCACGGAGATGCCTGGTGGATTTCGGTCGCCTGGCCTTGTGACCGTTCCTGGTCCCATCGGGGGTGGACGGGGTCACCACGAGCTGGACGACCTCGTACGGCCCGGAGATCCCCGGACCATGCACGCCGGGGACCTCGGTGATCCAGAGGTTGCCGTCAGGCCCGGTCGTGAGGCCAACGCTCATGAGCGGGACGTCTCTCCAATCGTTGGGATGGGGTTGGGTCGTGAAGCTTCGGAACGAACCCGCGCCTGTCGGCGTGAATCGCTCGACGTAGGCCGCCATGTAGAAGTTCGATGGTTGAGTGATCCAGAGATTGCCGTCGGGGCCCACGGTCATCATGCTTTGGAGATTCGCGTCGGTCGTCTTGGGGAAGGCCGTGACGGTCCCGTCCGGGGCCACGTGGCCCACGACCTCGGCGTGCTGAGCGGTGTCCGCCAGGAACCAGAGGTCACCGTCCCGACCCGCGGTCATCGCGCTCACGATGTTGTAAGTCCCGAACGGCGCGGTCGTCGGTAACGGGATATAGGACACGACCCCGCTCGTCGTCATGCGGCCGAGGTAACCGATCGAGGTGCCGAACCAAGAATCGCCGCCCGGTCCCGCGATGGGGGCGGTCATGCCGAATCCCACTTGGTTCACGGCGGCGGGCGGCGGTGGCGCGACGAATACGGTCGCCGTGCCGGCCGGGGTGATGCGGACGACCTCGTCGGAGCCGGCGATCCAGATGTTCCCGTCCGGACCGGCCGCGATGCCACTGGGCTGGAAGCCGGTGCTCGGCAGCGGAAACTCGGTGAGGCTGCCGCTCTTCGTGATCCGCCCGATCTCGGGGCCGGAGGACTGGATGAACCAGATGTTGCCATCGGGGCCGGCTACGAGATCGGACACGCTCTCATTTGTTGACAGAGGGAACTCCGTCAGCCGGCCCGAGGGGCTGAGCCGACCGATCCGATCGGGCGTGCCCGTCTCGGTGAACCAGACGTCTCCATCCGGCCCCGCCACGATCGCCGGGGATTAGCCGGAGATCGGGAAGGCATGGACCTGCACCGCCAGGAGCTCGCGGCCCTCCAGGGGCTCCAGCCGCGGGCACGTGGGGCGTCTTCGCCGGGGGTGATGACCCCTCATCTCCCGCGATCGCTTCCATCTCATCGGCGGCAAGTTCCTACGTGATGGTCCGCGACAAGCCTCGAGTGTGGACCGGCGGTGCGACGAGGCGGCGGCAATTCCGCGACTCAATCGGCGGGCCGACGGCGAACCAGCGCGACACCGCTAACGGCGGCCAGGCCGATACAGCCCAGGAGCAACGATGTGGGCTCGGGTACGGACGCAATATGGAACTTCGACATCAACTGAGTTTCGATGGTCGTACGGTCCGCAGCGTCCAGGGCGTTATTGTAGACGAGGGCCTCGGAGAGCAGGCCATCGAAGCCGGCCCCGGTTCCGAAGGGCGAGCCGCCCAGGAAGAAGGGCTCATTCGCCAGGTTGAGAACCGCCGTGGCCGCGTCCCCCGTCGTCCCGAGGGAGAGTCCCGCGAGGATGCCCTGACCCGGAGCATCGCCGTTGACGAAGATCTGGGTGGTATCGCTGATCGACCCGGCCCCCGGTCCCTGGTGGATCACCGTCAGGACCAGATTCTTGCCCGCCAACTGATCGAACGAATTCCCGGGTGTGAGCTGGACGTCGTCAGCGAAGCCCGTCGCAAGCTCCAGACTTGGATTCTTTCCGGGATTGGACGCATCGATCTCGGCGATGGCGGCCGCGTGAGGGCTGAGGCCGGAGCCCAGAGACCCGACCCAGCTATAATAACTCGTCGGGGCCTGGGCACGAAAAACGTAGACCATCGACCAGGCCGAATCCCCGGAGATCCCGAAGGCGGTCCCCATAGTCTGGGCGCTTTGATACCCGGTGCCGATGCCGTAGCCTCCTCCTCCGGTATCGCGCGTGAACTGGATCGAAGGTAGACCTCCGATGCCGTCGGTGACGTAGGTGCCGACCGCGGCCGCCGACGAGGATTGCGTCGCCGTGTTCCCGTTTCCGCTGAGGTCGTTCAGCGACGTGACCGAGGAACCGTTCGGTGGGAGAATAGTTACGGGTGTCACGGCGCTGTTAATAGGCGCAGCGAAATGTACCAGATAAATATCGGTACCCGGTACGTTG
>DAIDHB010000399.1 GCA_027452145.1 Planctomycetales bacterium | reverse complement strand
CCTGCCGATCCACGCCGCCGGCAGCCTGCTCCTGGCCGCCGGCCTCGGCCGCTACGCCGCGATGGCGACGGCACGGCTGGGCCCGCGGCGGACGCGCGCCCTGGCGGCCGGCTCGGTCGCCGTGCTGGCCACGCTGGCGGCCGGATCGTCGGGGTGGCAGGTCCTGCGCGAGCGCCGGGCCGTCGCCGCCCTGCCGGCCCCGCCGACCGGCGGCCGGGCGCGCAACGTCATCCTCATCGTCTGGGACACCGTCCGCGCCTACGACGTAGGACTCTACGGATATCCCCGGCCGACTACCCCCAACCTCGACCGCTGGATGCGGCGCGGTGTGATGTATTCCGTCGCCCTGTCGCCGGCGCCCTGGACGTACCCCTCGCACACGTCCCTGCTCACCGGCCAGTGGCCGTTGCGACTCGACACTCAGTGGAAGATGAAGCTGGAGACCCCCGATCCGACGCTGGCCGAGTACCTCGCCTCCCGCGGCTACCACACGGCTGGGTTCGTGGGGAACACGAATTGCTGCACTTATGAGAGCCGTCTCGATCGCGGCTTTTTGCACTACGAGGATTACACGCTGACGCCCTGGTCGCTGCTCACCCGCACCGTGGCCGGCGACTGGATCGCCCGCAAGGCGCTGCGGCTGTCCGACCGGGCCTACCTGGAGAAGTGGGTCGGCCTCCAGGCCCGCGACGCGTCGGGGATCAACCGCGCGTTCCTCGACTGGCTGGACGGTCGCCGCCGCGCCGACCGGCCGTTCTTCGCCTTTCTCAACGAATTCGACGCCCACGACCCGTACATCCCGGCGGACGCCGTCATGGGCCGGTTCGGGCTGAAGCCCCGCACGGCCCGGGAGCGCTCGATGCTGCTCGATTTCATCGGGATCCCCAGGCCCGACCTGACGACGCGCGACGTGACCATGGCGCGGGACTGCTACGACGACTGCATCGCGGAGCTCGACCGGCAGCTCGGCCTGTTGCTCGACGAGCTGGGGCGTCGGGGGCTGCTGGCCGACACCGACGTCATCGTCACCTCGGACCACGGCGAGGCGTTCGGCAACCACGGGCGGTTCGGCCATGCGCACAGCGTGCTCCTCGAGGAGGTGGGCGTGCCGCTGGTGATCCTCTCGGCCGAGGCGCCGCCGGGTCGGGTCGTCGCGGCGCCGGTCAGCCTGAGCGACATCCCGGCGACGGTGGTGGACCGCCTGGGCCTCACCGAGGGCTCGCCGTTCCCCGGCCGCTCGCTGACGGCGGGCTGGCGCGCGAATCCGGGTTCCGGCTCCGGCCCGGCGCCTGCCGTCACGCCGGCGTTCTCCGAGCAGGCCAGCCGCCACGACACCGGCCCGCAGGCCGGCCCTGGCGGCCTGCGCCCGGGGTTCCAGATGTCGCTCGTCGACGGCAATCGCCACTACATCCGCGACGGCCTGGGGCGCGAGCTCCTGTTCGACCTGGCGGCGGATCCCTTCGAGATGGTCGACCTCCACGACCGGCCCGACCGGCGCCGGGACCTTGTGTCGCTCCGCCGCGGGCTGCTCAGGGTCCTGTCCGACCGCCCCGGGTCGGCGGCCGTCGAGCGGGTCTATCTCCAGGACTTCCGCCGCTCACTCGAAGCGGCCATCGCCGAGGAGCGCCGCGAGCCGGGCGGGGCCAGGGCGGTCGACTCCGCGGGCGAGCCTGGGCCTCGGGGCGTCCGCGCCGGCCCATTCTGACGATTGACTCCTCCCCGAACCGGCCTTACCCTGGATCACCGAGCGGTTCCGTCGTTCCTCCCCAGCGATCGTTTGACCGGCTGATTGCCCGAAGAGTGCCGCGATCATGAGCCAGCCCCAAGGCGTCGGATCCATCACGAGCGTCCTGACCGAGACCCGCGTCTTCCCGCCGCCGGAGGCGTTCTCGCGCCAGTCGCATATTTCCAGCCTGGAGCAGTACCAGGCGATGTGGGAGCACGCCCGGGATGACCCGGAGGGCTTCTGGGCCGAGCAGGCCCGGGCCTTGCACTGGGACCAGCCGTGGGAGAAGGTCCTCGACTGGAACCCGCCGTTCGCGAAGTGGTTCGTCGGCGGCCGGCTGAACGCCTCGTACAACTGCGTCGACCGCCACTGCCTCGGCCCCAATCGCAACAAGGCGGCCCTGATCTGGGAGGGCGAGCCCGGCGACCGGCGCGTCCTCCGCTACCAGGACCTCCAGCGCGAGGTTTCGAAGTTCGCCAACGTCCTCAAGGGCCTGGGCGTCGGACCCGGCGACGTGGTGGCCGTCTACATGCCGCTGGTCCCCGAGCTGGTCATTGCACTACTGGCCTGCGCCCGGATCGGGGCGCCGCACACGGTCATCTTCGGCGGCTTCAGCGCCGAGTCGCTGGCCGGCCGGATCCAGGACTGCAAGGCGAAGGTGCTCGTCACGGCCGACGGCGGCTATCGCCGCGGCAAGGTCGTCCCGCTCAAGGAGAACGCCGACGGCGCCGCCGCGCACTGCCCCACGCTCGAGAACGTCGTCGTCTTCCGCCGCACCGGGGGCCAGATCGCCTGGACCCCCGGCCGCGACCACTGGTGGCACGAGCTGATGGACGGCGCCTCGGCCGACTGCCCGCCCGAGCCGGTCGACAGCGAGCACCCACTGTATATCCTCTACACCTCGGGCTCGACCGGGAAGCCGAAGGGAATTCTCCACACCACCGGCGGCTACCTGCTCGGCGCGGCGGCCACCACGCGCTGGGTCTTCGACCTCAAGGACGACGACACGTACTGGTGCACCGCCGACGTCGGCTGGGTGACCGGGCATTCGTACCTGGTCTATGGCCCGCTGGCCAACGGCGCGACGTGCGTCATGTACGAGGGCGCGCCGAACTGGCCCGACGAGGGGCGGTTCTGGAAGATCGTCGAGGACTACCGGGTCTCGATCCTCTACACGGCCCCGACGGCGATCCGCGCCTTCATGAAGTGGGGCGAGCAGTTCCCCCGCCGTCACGACCTGTCGAGCCTGCGCCTGCTGGGCACGGTGGGCGAGCCGATCAATCCCGAGGCGTGGATCTGGTATCGCCAGGTGATCGGCGGGGGCCGCTGCCCGGTCGTCGACACCTGGTGGCAGACCGAGACCGGAGCGATCATGATCTCGCCGCTGCCGGGCGCGACGCCCGCCGTGCCGGGCTCGGCGACCCGCCCGCTGCCGGGGATCGTCCCCGACATCGTCACCAAGGACGGCCAGTCGCTCGGCACCAACCAGGGCGGCTTCCTGGTGATCCGCCAGCCGTGGCCGTCGATGCTCCGCACCCTCTACGGCGACGACGATCGCTACCGGGCGCAGTACTGGTCGGACATCCCCGGCTGCTACTTCACCGGCGACGGCGCCCGCCGGGACGAGAACGGGAATTACTGGATCATGGGCCGGGTGGACGACGTGCTGAACGTCGCCGGCCACCGGCTGTCGACCATGGAGATCGAGAGCGCCCTGGTCAGCCACCCGCTGGTTGCCGAGGCGGCCGTCGTCGGCAAGCCTGACGAGCTGAAGGGGCAGGGAATCTCGGCGTTCGTGACGCTGGAATCGGGCCAGCAGCCCAGCGAGGCGCTGCGCCAGGAGCTGCGGACGCACGTCGCGAAGGAGATCGGCGCGCTCGCCCGGCCGGACGAGATCCGGTTCACCGACGCGCTGCCCAAGACCCGCAGCGGCAAGATCATGCGGCGGCTGCTCCGCGACGTCGCCGCCGGCGTCGAGAGCAGCGGGGATACCACCACCCTCGAGGACCTCAGCGTCCTGGCCCGGCTGCGGCAGAAGGACGACGACGAGTGACCGCTCGCGCCGGAAGGCCCCGCGGGCCGCTCAGTCGTGGTCGTGGTCGATGGTCCCGGTGAAGTCCGTGGATCGAGCACACCGGGCGAGAAGGGTCGAAAAAAGGGGACTGGCTCCCGGCCCGCGCGGCACCCGGAATCCGCTCCGATGTGCCGAGTGCCGGGTGCCAGCCCCCGATTTTCGCGAGCCAGCCAACCGATGGGCATCTACTTCGCCCGAGCCCGCCGGTGCCGCATGTATCCCAGCGCCGCCGCCAACCCTATGCCCATCAGCGTCATCGAGCCCGGCTCCGGCACGCTGGCCGTGACCAGCAGGCCGTCCACGTTGCCGTTGGCATCCGTGTAGAACCCGACGGCCTGGCCCATGTCGTTGACCCCGTTGATCGTCGTCGTACCGACGCCGTGCGGGTCGTCGAGGATCGTCACCTGCTGGGTGGCCGTGTTGAACAGCATCCCGTGCGTCACGCCGTTCGCGTCCGTGAAGGTCCCCACCTCCTGGCCGTTGTTATTGAGCCCGAAGAACATGGTGTTCGTCGAGCCGTCGGCCGCGAACGACTGGAATCCCGTGCCGTTGGCGTACTCCAGGAAGCCCCGGGTCGAACCGTCCGCGGTGTCCGTGTAGAAGCCCGAGATCAGCCCGCTGTTGTTGATGTCGGTCGCCGTGACCTGCGAGGCATTCGGGACCGTGAGCTCCGTGTAGGTCTGGTTCTTGATGTCATAGAGGAAGCCGTGGGTATTGCCTGCGGCGTCGGTGTAGAAGCCGACGGCCTGGTTCCTGTCATTGACGCCGAGGACCTGGTCCATCACGGTCGCCCCCCCCATCGATTTCGGGTCGACGACCTGGACGAAGCCGAGCGATGTCTTGACCCACCCGAAGTTGTCGCCGGCCGAGTCGGCCCAGAATCCGACGGTCTGCCCGACGTTGTTGATCCCGGTGACCTGGGTCTGGACCGCGCCCGGGAAGTTCTCGATGGTGTAGTTCGCCTGCCCGTACGGCGGGGCCAGGGTGTAGCCGACATTGGGATGCGCGGCCGAGCCGATGCCGTAATAGCCGGCGATGGTGCCCGCGTTGTTGATGCTGAGCAACTGGTTGAACGTCGGATCCGTGGCGTTGTCGAGCGTCGTGTAGGTGATGCCGCCCGCCCGGACGCCGGGCGCGAGGGCACAGGCGGCCAGCAGGGCCATCATTCCGCGGAAAACGTGGGCGCGCAGGGGGAACATGGTGGTTTCTCCTTCGGATCGGGTCGTCTTGAAGCCGCGCGACCGGCCGGGAACGGGATCGGCCGTCGGATCGCGCAGGCAAGGGGCGGGATCAAACTCAAACGTCAGCGGCAGCGGAGGAATCGAGGACGAGCCCCGGCCCGCGGATGGCGTCGGGATGCGCATCCGATCGAATCGGGCCGGGCCCGCGATCACCGCTCTACCAGGGGAATTGTCATTCGCGCCGGGTACGGACAGGAAAACGCTCGCCCGACGGCCTGGACCCCGAAGCCGGATCGGATCGCACCTCACCGAGGGGTCAACCGATCTTGACGCCAATCCCCCGAACCGCCACGATGTGGCCGCGATTGAAGGGATGAACCCAAGGATCGGAGCCATCTCAGGGAGCGACCCGCGACATGGATGTTGCCCGCACCGACCAGCCGTTTCGCCTTCGCCTCGCCCTGCTGATCGCCGGCCTGCACCTCGCCGCCGGCTCGTTCGCCCACGCCGACCCGATGTACACGGCGATTGACCTGGGCACGGGCAGCCTCACGTATGGCGTCGCCTCCAGCGGCAACGGCACCGTTACCGGGTCGAACGGGCAGACCTATCTGTTCAACCCGGCGCAGAATTATCTGCCGTCGCAGTGGACCGGAACGTCGGTGGGCGTCCCCACCGTCGAGCCGGCGCCGGTCGGGAGTCCCTTAACCAACGGGAATCCCAGCTACGCCTACAGCAGTTCGACCCTGTCCATAATGAACAGCCACGGCCTCGCCGCCGGGATCAACTTCTACGGCGTGGACGGGCACCTCGGTAGCAGCGAGGCGTTCCTCACCCAGATGCAGGCCAGCGGCTCGTGGGGAGCCGCGATACCGCTGTGGGCGGGGACCATGACGATGGGTGGGCCTTACTCGGAAATCGGGATCGAGGGGATTGCCGCAAACGGCCAGATACTCGGCCATGGAGTCGTCGACCCGAACGTGAATGGCCCCGAGACGCTGTTTCTCTACGACACGAAGACTCAGAGCCTCACCAACCTGACCAACCTGGTCAACGCGATGACCTGGACGAACTCAACCCAGCTCTCGGCGGGGCAAATCCCGACCTGGATGCTTCAGAACGTCAACGGCCACATCGACGATCAGGGCCGCCTGCTGGTCCAGGCGACCGAGGGACAGGGCGGACCGGTGCACAACCTGCTGCTAATCCCCGACAATCTCCCCGGAAACCAGGTCCTCGCCCCCGAGCCCGCCGCCTGGGCCACCTTCGCCCTGCTGATCGGCGGATTCGTGGCGCACCGGCGGTTCCGCGCCCCCTTCTGCCAGGGGCGGATCGGGGCGAAAGCCCGATGATGGCGACGCGTGACAGCGCTACCCGGACAGCCGGCCGATCGCCGCGGAGGAAATGTCGCTCACGACCTTCTTGACTAGCCGCCAGCTCTCGGGGTCATTTTACGCCGGCATGAAAGTAGGTCGGGCAGTCTTGCCCGACGGGGCCTGAGCGTCGGGCAAGACTGCCCGACCTACTTGACGATCCTCCCTGCCGGGTGGTAGGCATCATCGAGCTCGACCTGCTGGCCCACCTCATATCGCGCCTTCTTCGCGGCCTTGCGACGACACGTCTCATTCACGACGCCCGCGTTGTGCTCGAGGATATCCCTGGTGGCCTTGATTTCCGCCAGCGTGTCGACCTCGTCCTCGCCGGGGCAGTCCAGCTTGAGCGCCCGGTTCATCGCGACGAACCACTCGCGCATTGGCTCGTACTTCAGCTCGTTGAGCTGCTTGAGGACCACGCCCGAGATGACCTCGTCGCGCGTGGCCGCCCGGATGACGCTGCCGAAGTTCAGTTGCTTCTCGGAGAACGGCCAGGGGTTGTTCACGAGCACCCGATGGAGGAGCTCGAACAGGAAGACCTCGAACACCGAGACGAACTGGCGGAAGGTGAAGTTGGCCAGGTAATCGCGGGCGTAGACGGGCGCCAGGCGGACCAGTCCATCCTGGTCGACACGAGTTCCAGTCGCCTTGCTCTCGTTGGAGACTCGGTGACCCTGATCCACGAGGATCTCGAACGAGCGCCAGACGAGCTTCGAGTGCTCGAAGAAGTCGTGGACCGCGTTGAGATCGCGATCCGCACGCTCGGCGATCGCCCGCAGGTCGTCCGTCACCGGCATTCGATCGACTCCCTCACGCCGCGTCGAGCAGTTCCTGAACGTGCCGTGAGTCCACCGCCTTGCCGATGTTGATCACGATCACGGGCGGCCGCCCGTCCACCGAGATCGCATGGTGCTCCACCCAGTGCGGGATGTTGTTCTCGAGCAATAGCTTCCGAACCTTCTCCAGCGAGGCGACGGGAAGCCGGATATACGGCCCGGCCAGGCTGTCGGAGACCCGGATCGGTTGCCGGGTTGCTGTATCGGTCATCGTGTCTCCCTCCGCTCATGGCGGTTTTCTCACGCCATCCTACCGCGCCGGCGATTTCGGCAGAAAGCCGCAATGAGACGGCGAGCAGGCATCACTCGCCTTGATGCGGGTGAGCCCTTCCGAATCGCGGTTAGGTGCCCGGTGCCTCCCGGCCGTCCCCGATCCATTCGGGCGGCGACGCCGGCCAGAGGAACAGCTCGAACCGGCCGTCGGACGCACGGGCAGACGTCGCCAGGACCAGGGAGTCCGGGGAGAAGACGACCTGGTCGACCGGCCCGGAATGGCCTTCGAGTGTCGCCAGCTCGCGGCCGGTCGCGACGTCCCAGAGCCGCACGCGACGATCGCCGTGGCCGGTCGCCAGCGTCCGGCCGTCGGGCGAGAAGACGAGGGACCGGACCTCGGTCGTCGGCCCGGACAACTGGAGCACCGGATGGACCTCGCCGGTCTCCCAGAGAATGATCGTCCCGATGTCGTCCCCCGTGGCGAGGAGGGATCCGTCCGTCGAGAACGCCTGGGCGACGATCCGGCCGCGGTGCCCCGTGCCGGCCGCCGGGCGCGGGCGGGCCAGGGCGATGTCCCAGAGCTCGGGCAGGCCCCAGCCCCACGACCAGATTGAGACGCAATCGCCGCGCGGCGAGATCAGCAGGTGGCCGGGGGACTCTCTCATCAGGCGATGCGGCTCGCCGCCCCGATCCAGGTCGCGCAGGAACGTCTCCCCGAACGCCGAGCGGCCGACCCATCGCCCGTCGGCGGAGACGGTCAGCGACTCATTCTGCCGGGCCGGCAAGTCGACGGCGCCCACGCGGCGGCCTCCCGGCAATTCCCACAGGGTCACGGCGCCCCTGGGACCGCTCTCGGCCACCAGCAGGCGGGAATCCCGCGCGAGGATCGCGCCAACGACCGGGCCGGCCGGTTCGATGGCATTCGAGGTCTCCAGACTCCCCGTCCGCACGTCGTGGATCCAGACCCGGCCTCGAGCGTCGGCGACGGTGATCGTCCTCCCGTCCGCCGCGAACGCGACGCTGGCTCTCGCGTCGGTCGGGACCAGGACCGAGATCCGCATCCGATCGCGCCGGAGATCCCAGAGCCGGACCGTCCCGTCCCGGCTCGCGGTCGCCAGGGTCCGGGCGTCGGGCGAGTAGGCCGCGCACCAGAGGTTGGCCTGGCCGGTCGCGATCAGCTCGTGGGCCCCCGTGGCGCGGTTAAACAGATGGACCCGACCGGACGCCCCGGCCGCGGCGATCGTCCGGTCTTCCGGGCAGAATCGCACCGAGCATACCTCGGGATCTTCCGTCGCGAAGGTCGCGGCGAGTTTCCAGCTCGGCCTGTCCCACAGCTCCACCCGGGAACCTGCTCCGCAGGTCGCCAACGATCGCCCATCGGGGGAGAATTCGGCCCAGCGAGCCAGGCCGCCCCGATCCAGGCGGGCGATCGCCCGGTTGGCGTCGAGGCTCCAGATGACGGTGCGGTGCCCGGCGATGGCGAGCAGGGTGCCGTCGGAGGAAATCGTCATCCCCTGGAGATTCGGGCATCCCGGGTCGAACGTCCGCGTCTGCCGGGCGGCCAGGTCGCGGACGATGCACTTGCCATCGCGACCGCTCGAGATCAGCCGGCGGCCATCCGGCGAGAAGAGCACCGCGACGACCTCGCCGTCGTGCCCGCTCAGCGTGGATTCCAGCCCCCCCGATCGGGCATCCCAGAGCCGGACCGATCCGTCCTCGCAGGCGGTCGCCACCGTGCGGCCGCCCGGCGCGATTGCGATCCAGTTCACCTCGTGGCCGTGGCCGCGGAACTCCGTGCGGATCCGCCCGGTCGCCGGGTCCCACAGCCGGGCGATCCGGTCCCGGCCGGCCGTGGCCAGGGTCTTGCCGTCGGGGGAGAACCCGGCGAAATAGACGTCGCCCTGATGCCCGCGGAGCGGCGGCCCCCCGGCGTGGACCAGCCGATGGAAGTAGCGCCAGGTGAAGCCGCGCCGGTCGTCCTCGCCGGGGGCCGGCCGCAGGCCGTCGAGCAGGGCCGACGCCTGCTCGAGATGGTTGTCGGACCACGCGCGCGAGGCCAGCGCCAGGTTGCGGGCGTATCGCTCGGCCCGGAGGGCCTGGTCCTTCCGCCCGACCTCCCGACTCAGCGCCAGCGCGTCCCGGCGGGCCCGGTTGCCCGCGACCAGGCCGGCGACGGTCGTGCCGAACAGCACGACGGCGACGACCGCCAGCGCGGCCATCCGGGGATGCCGGCGGCAGAGCCGCCAGGCATGCTCGACGCGGCCGATGCGCCTCGCCCGGATCGGGCGGCCGTCCAGCCAGCTCTCCAGGTCGTCGCCGACCGCCGCGGCCGAGGCATACCGCCTCGCTGGCTCCGGCTCCAGGCATTTCAGGCAGATCGTCTCCAGGTCGGCGTTGACGGCCCGGTGCATCGTGCTCGGCGGCCTCGGCGACGCCGATCGGACCTGGTCCAGGATCTCCATCACGGTCGTCCCGCCGTAGGGCGGGCGGCCGGTCAGCAGGTAGTACAGTATGCCGCCCAGGCCGTGCACGTCGGTCTGCAACGTGACGGCCTCCTTCCGGCCGCGGGCCTGCTCGGGCGCCATGTACGACGGCGTGCCGACGACCAGCCCGGTGCGGGTCAGGTCGCCGATTTCGTCGAGTCGACGCGCCAGCCCGAAATCGGCCACCAGCGGCTCGCCCCGGTCGTCGATCAGGACGTTCGACGGCTTGAGGTCGCGATGGAGGATGCCCCGCTCGTGCGCGTGATGGATCGCCCGGGCGACCGACGCCACCAGCCGGGCCGCGCGGCGCGGGTCGACGGCGGCGTCCCGGGCCCGGTCCGCCAGGCTCCCGCCCTCGACCAGCTTCATGCTGAAGAAGCTGCAACCTTCGTCCTCGCCGACCTCGTAGACCGGGACGATATTGGGGTGGTCGAGGTGCGCCACCGTCTCCGCCTCGTTGCGGAACCGCTGGGCATCGGCCGGCGCCGCGTACGGGCCGTCGCGCAGGACCTTCACGGCCACCGTTCGGTTGAGGCTCCGCTGCCGGGCCCGGTACACGATCCCCACGCCGCCCCGCGCGATCTCGGCGAGCAGGACGTAATCGCCGATACTCTCGCGCCCCCGGAACCTTGGGGGATCAGCCGGCGACCCGTCGTCGGGATCCACCCCGTCCGATGCCACGGCCCGCGTCCGCTCGAGCTCGCGGTTCGGCGCGTTCGGGCGACTGAGCTGCTCCTCGAGCGAGAGGGCCTGGGTCAGCTCGCGGGCGAATTCGGGGTGTCCCTCGACCACCGCGCGCGGGTCGGGCACCGTCCCCGCCGGGTCGTCCTGGCGGTGGGCGGGCTCCGGCGGCGGCTGCTCGCGATCGGAGGCGCTATCGGAGTCCAGTCGCATCGCCGAAGTCTCACTGGGGATCGTTCAGGAGCGGCCGAAGTGACCAGTCCCAGGATACAATAGATCCGGTGACCGCGGCGACCGACCTTTCGATCCGCAGGACGGCTTCCGGAACCGTCAGCCCTGGCGGACGACGGGGCTCGATCGCCGGACTCCGGACGTCCGGCCGCCGGGTCTCTCTTCCGCGCGCCAGGCCGTCCCGACCCATCGTACGCCCCCGGCGGCCCCGACGAGAAGCCGCGATGCCGGCCGCGGCTCGCGACGACCGTAAGACGCCCGGGCTCCCCGATGGTCAGCCGGCCCCCGGCGGGGTAGAATACGATGTTGACGAACCGCGCGCCGGGGGATCGTGTCCTCCTCGGCGGCGGTCCGTGCGGGTCCCTGGTCCCGGGAACATCAGCCGGGGGGTCCTCATGACAACGCCCCTCGGCCCACCGGAAGAATGAATGGAATGGTTGAGCACAACACGACCAATAGCCGCAGCCTGCCCGCCTCCGAGCCCGTCACCACTCGCCGCACGCGGTCGCTCCGATCCCGCGAGACGCACGACATCCAGGACGAGGTGCCCCACCACGCCACCGACCGGCGCCAGCCCGATCGGGTAAACGTCGCCCTGGAGCACGCCCGCCTCTGCGCCCGGATCGCCGACGACAACCGGGCCCGCGATATCCTCCTGCTGGACCTCCGCCAGGCCACGCCGCTGGTCGATTTCTTCGTCATCGTCACGGCGGCCTCGCGACGGCAGAACAATGCCATCGCCATCGAGATCGACCAGGAGATGAAGAAGCTCGGTGAGGCCAAGCTGGGCATTGAGGGCTCCGAGGAGGGCCGCTGGACCCTAATCGACTACGGCGACTTCGTCGTCCACGTCTTCTCGCCCGAGGATCGCGCGTTCTACGCGCTCGAGGATATCTGGGGCGACGCGCCCCGGCTCGACTGGCAGGAGCCGGCCGCGAAGTCGCCGGCCGAAACCCGGGATGAGCCCGTCCGATGAACGTACTCGACCAACTGAAAGGCCGCTTCGGCATCGCCCTGCCGGAGGGCGCGAATGCGGACACCGACCGCGCCGCGTTCGAAAAGGCCCTCCGCCCGGCCGGCGACCCCAAGTTCGGCGACTACCAGGCCAACGGCTGCATGGCCCTGGCCAAGTCGACCGGCAAGAAGCCTCGCGACCTGGCCGCCGCGATCGCGTCGGCCGTGGACCTCGCGCCCTTCGCCGGACCGCCCGAGGTCGCCGGGCCGGGGTTCCTCAACGTCCGCCTCAATGACGCCTTCATCGCCGGCGCGCTGGGCGAGCTGCTGGCCGACGACCGTCACGGACTGGTCCCGCCGCGGCAGGCGAAGACCGTGGTCGTCGACTTCTCCTCGCCGAACGTCGCCAAGCCGATGCACGTCGGCCACCTGCGGTCGACGGTCATCGGCGACAGCCTGGCCCGCATCCTCGCCGCGGCCGGGCACACGGTCGTCCGCGACAACCACCTGGGCGACTGGGGCTCGCAGTTCGGCATGATCCTCTGGGGCTGGAAGAACGCCCGGGACGAGGCCAACTACGCCAGAGACCCCGTCGGCGAGCTGGCGCGGCTCTATCGCCTGGTGCAGACCCGGATCAAATCGGGCGAGTCGGCCGTCGAGGAGGCCGCGCGGCAGGAGACCGCGAAGCTCCACGCCGGCGACCCCGAGAACCGGGCGCTGTGGGACCAGTTCATGCCCCACTGCCTGGGCGCGCTCCAGGCCCTGTATGACCGGATGGGAGTGAAGTTCGACGTCCAGCTCGGCGAGAGCTACTACGACCCCCGGCTCGCCTCGGTCGTCGAAGACCTCGAGAAAAAAGGCCTGGCCGTCGAAAGCGAGGGCGCCACGGTTGTCTTCGTCGAGGGGACCGAGGCCCCGTTCATCGTCCGCAAGCGCGACGGCGCCTTCACCTACGCCACCACCGACCTGGCCACGATCCAGTACCGCGCCGAGACCTGGAAGCCGGACCAGGTGCTCTACGTCGTGGACTCGCGCCAGGGGGACCACTTCAAGCAACTGTTCGAAGTCGCGCGCAAGTGGGGATACGACGCGATCGACCTCGAGCACGTCGCGTTCGGCACGATCCTGGGCCCGGATCGCCGGCCGTTCAAGACCCGCGAGGGGGACGTCGTCGGCCTTGAGTCGCTGCTCGACGAGGCGACGGCCGAGGCGCTCAAGGTCGTGCAGGAGAATAGCCCCGAGCTCGACCCCGAGGAACAGCGCCGGGTGGCGGCAGAAGTCGGCATGGCCGCCATCAAGTACGCCGACCTGTGCCAGAACCGGATCAGCGACTATGTCTTCGACTGGTCGAAGATGATGGCGATGAACGGCAACACCGGGACCTATCTCCAGTACGCCTACGCGCGGACGCAGAGCATCTTCCGCAAGGGTGGCACGACCGCCGAGGCGATCCGCGCCGCCCGGCCGGCCATTCTGGTGGACCACCCCGTGGAGCGCGCGATCGGCCTGAAGCTGCTGCGCCTCCCCGAGGCGATCGACCTGGCCGTCGCCGAGCTCAAGCCGAATATCATCACCGACTACCTGTTCGACCTGGCCCAGGCGTTCAGCACGTTCTTCGAGGAATGCCCGGTGCTCAGGGCCGAGAGCCCCGAGCGCCGCGACAGCCGCCTGGCCCTTTGTGCGCTGACCGGATTCACCTTGAAATTCGGCGCGGGGCTGCTTGGAATCGACGTGGTGGACCGGATGTAAAGACGGGAAGTCGGGAAGACCGGAAGACAGGAAGACGTTAACCGCAAAAAACGCGAAAATCACGAAAGAAGACCAGGAGGTCTCGCGGCCGGGTCCGGGCCGCTGCTGGCCTCCCTGGGCGGCGGCGGCTCCCTGGCCCACAATAGCCTGGGTTTATCGGCCCGACCCTGCCCCGATTGTCGCTCTTATTTTCGTGATTTTCGCGTTTTTCGCGGTTAAGAGTCTTCAGAATCTTCTCGATCATCTGCCGGCGGATCACCTGGAGCGATCTCCCATGATGGACGGACGAATGCGGTCACGGGTGGTCGTCTCGGTCGGGATGGCCCTGATGCTGGTGGTCGCGGTGGTTCGCGGCGGCGATGCGCCGGGGTCGGCGAACGCCGACCGGGAGAAGCGCGCCGCGCACGACGAGACGCACCGATCGCCGATCGCGCTGGCGCTGTCGGCCGACGGCTCGCGACTGCTGACGGCCAACCAGACGGCCGGGACGGTCAGCCTGGTGGACCCCGCGGCCGGAAAGGTGCTCGACGAGGTCAAGACAGGGGACAAGCCGGCCGGCGTGGCGATCGCGCGTGACGGGCGGCGCGGGGTCGTGGCGCACTGGTACGGCTACGACCTGGCGGTTCTCGACATCCAGGGCGACCGGATCCATGTCGCCGGGCGGGTCGAGGTCGGCCCCGAGCCGCGCGGCGTCGCGATCGCGCCCGATGGCTCGGCGGCGTTCGTCGCGGTGGGTGTGAGCAACGAGATCGTCCGGGTGGACCTGGCCGAGCGGAAGGTCACCGGCCGCCTGGCGGTCGGCCGCGAGCCGAGGGGAATCGCCCTCACGCCGGATGGGTCGCGGCTCCTGGTCGGCAACAGCCGGTCGGGGGACGTGTCGATCGTGAACGTCAAGGGCTGGCGGGTCGAGCGCACGGTCCCGATCGACGGCGACAACCTGCGGCAGGTGGCGATCTCCGCCGACGGGAAGATCGGCTACATCGCCAACATGCGGAACCGCAAATTCGCCACCACGAGCAAGAACATCGACCTGGGCTGGGTACTCGGCCAGCGGCTGACGCGAGTGCCGCTCGACCCCGACGCCGACACCTCGGCGCCGAGCTTTGCCACGCTCTCGCTCGACCCGCAGGGCCAGGCCGCCGGCGACGCGCACGGCATGGCGGTGAACCCGTCCGGATCTCTGCTGGTGGTCGGCCTGGGCGGCACGCACGAGCTGATGATCTTCCGCACCGACCGCAAGCGGCTCCCCTGGCGGGACGAGAACTCGCGCGACATCATGGCCGCCGAATTGCTGCGGAACGACGGCCGGTTCCGCCGCGTCGCGCTGGGCGGCCGGCCCACCGAGCTGGCGTTTGCCCCCGACGGCAAGACCGTGTACGTCGCCAACTACCTCTCGGACGCGGTCCAGGTCGTCGATGCCGAGTCGGCGAAGCTCGTCCGCACGATCCCGCTGGGCGGGCCGAAGACGATCTCGCTGGTGCGCCGCGGCGAGATGCTGTTCCACGACGCCACCCGGTCGTTCAACCAGTGGTACAGTTGCAACACCTGTCACAGCGACGGCCACACCAACGGCCTGGATTTCGACACGCTCAACGATGGCCGGCAGGACCTGAGCACGTTCCACCGCCGCAGCCGCAAGAAGGTCCCGACGCTCCGGCGGGTCACGCTCACCGGGCCGTGGACCTGGCACGGCTGGCAGACCGGTCTCGACGACGCGATGGTCGAATCGTTCACCAAGAGCATGCAGGGGCGCCGGCCGTCGAAGGACGAGGTGAAGGCCATCGTGGCGTACCTGGGCACCCTCGACTACCCGCGCAACCCGTACCGGCAGCCCGACGGAACGCTCTCCGCGGCCGCGAGGCGCGGGCAGGATATCTTCCGCTCAGCGAAGGCCGCGTGCAGCACCTGCCACGGCGGACCCGAGTTCACCGACGGCAAGATCCACACCGCCGGCCTCGAGGAGCCGGACGACGCCTATCGCGGCTACAATCCCCCGTCGCTCCGCGGCCTGTATGACAAGGACCCGTACCTCCACGACGGCCGGTCGAAGACCCTCCGCGACGCCCTGGTCGGCCCGCACAATCCGGACACCGTCGCCGGCGGATCGGGCGAGCTCAGCGACCAGGAGCTCGACGACCTCATCGCCTATCTGAAGAGCCTGTGAGCCGCCTGCAGCGGCATCGCGCAGGCGTCGCATGATGCCTGCGCGGGTCGCCGCGCTGAAGCCGCTCGAGGCGGACTGTCCGAGCACCGGCCCGGCAGCCCGGAGTGCGGCACGATCCCCGCAGGGCCTCCTACGAGCGGATGCCGTCGTGCGCCCGCTCCGCATCGAGCGTCTCGCGGACCGTCCCGCGCCACGCCCTGGACGCGAGCCGCCCCCGATGTTAAACAATCCTCGGCCGGCATCACAGGGGGCCGGCGATCCTCGACGCTCGGATGAGGTTTTGCATGTTCACACGAAGAGAATTCCTCAGTGTTGCCGGCGCGGGGGTGACGGTGGGCGCGGGTGCGTCCGGTGCTCCGCCGGAAGCCGGCGCGCTCAGGCGGATGGCCGTCATCACGACCGAATGGCGGTACCATTCGCACGCCTGGCACATGGCCGAGCGGTTCCTGGTCGGCTATCCGATCGGGGGCCGATGGCACCGGCCGCCGCTCCGAGTGGTCGCCGCGTACGTCGACCAGCACCCCGCCGGCGACCTGAGCCGCCAGCGGTCCGAGGAGTTCGGCTTCCCGATCTTCCCGACGGTCGCCGAGGCTGTCCGATGCGGCGGCAAGGAGCTGGCCGTCGACGCCGTCCTGATCATCGGCGAGCACGGCCGATACCCCCGAAACGAGTACGGCCAGGTCAAGTACCCGCGCTACGAGTTCTTCAAGCAGGTGACCGACGTCTTCCGCAAGGACGGTCGCGCCGTCCCCGTGTTCAACGACAAGCACCTGTCGTGGAAGTGGGAATGGGCCAGGGAGATGGTCGACCTCTCCCGCGAGCTGAAGTTCCCGTTCCTGGCCGGCTCGTCGCTGCCCGTGACCTGGCGGATGCCCTCGATCGAGATGCCGTCAGGCGCCGAGGTCGAGGAGACCGTCTGCGTGGCCCACGGCGGCGTGGACAGCTACGACTTCCACGCACTGGAGGCGATTCAGTGCATGGCCGAGCGGCGTCGGGGCGGAGAGACAGGCGTCGCGGCCGTGCAGGGGCTGAGAGGCGAGGCGGTCTGGAAGGCGATGGACGCCGGCCGATGGGATGCGGGGGGGTGGGATCCTCGCCTCTTCGAGGCGTGCCTCTCGCGGAGCCAGACCCTGGCCCAGCCCCCGAGCTACAGCGACCGCTACCCGACCCGTGCGCAGATGCGGGACTGGGTCAAGGACCCCGTCGCCTATCGGATCGAGTACCGCGACGGCACCCGGGCGACGATGCTCCTCCTGAACAAACTGGTCGAGGACTTCACGTTCGCCGCCCGCCTCAAGGGTCAACCCGATCCGATCTCCACGCTGTTCTACCTGCCGCCGAACCCGAACGTGGTGTATTCGGCGATGCTGATGTCGCAGGCCGAGGAGATGTTCCTGACCGGACGGACGCCGTACCCGATCGAGCGGACGCTGCTGACGACCGGAATGCTCGAGGCGTGTGTCCGGTCGCTGGCGACCGGCGGGCCGCGGATCGAGACCCCGCACCTGGCGATCGGCTACCCGTCGCCGCGCACGTCGACCTTCGCACGCACCTGACCACGACCCGGCCGGTCGCCGCGCAATCCGTCATTCGCGTCGCAGCGGGCCGGGGGCGGATGCGGAGGCAGGGGGACGCGGCCGCTCGTGGTTCCGGCCTCCGAGGTCCCGCAGGGATTCGAGTTTCAGGAAAAAATGGACACAGGATCTACCTCCCAGGGCTCGCCGACTTCCCACCCCGAAAAAAACTCCCATCTTGCCGAGATACACTCGAAGGTCTAACTTTAAGATGAGATTGGCATCGGGAGCAGGAAACGCCGGTTAGACATGGTCGAGGCGTCGACTGCAAGTCGCACGAAAACCAGCACCTGTGGACCTCGGATGCGGCGAGGCATGTGAGGACTCCGTGCAGGGTTCCGAGGGCGCGGATCGCTTTTCGCCGCTGAATACCGGCAGATCGCCCGAATTGCGTGATGCCGGCTCGCCGGCGCTTCCGGCAGGACAGCCGAGCCGGTCGGCGCGTCGTTGATTTGCGGCAACCCGCGAAGCAGGGCGGCAGAGGGGACGTTTGAACGGGGCAACCGGGAGGCTGTCGTTGCCCCGGCGAACCCGCCCGAGTCTTCGCCTCGCTCATACGCCCGAATTCCGCCACCGCCTTCTTCGATCCCGCGCTCCGGGCGGGACGCATCGCATCCGAAATGATCCCGGCCCCCGCGGCCTGGTGCTTTTACGCAACAAGGACCTGATGCCATGAAGCGATCTTCCTTCCTCGCCGACCGCCTCTCCGGCCTGAATCCTCGGCTGCGTCCCGCGGCCCGCGTGCGGCCGGGGCGGCGGCGGGCCGACCGTCGGTTCCAGGTTGCCGCCGACGTCCCGCGGCTGGAAGAGCGCTGCCTGCTCAGCGGTGTCCCGATCCCGGCCGGGCAGCTCGCGGATCACCAGGTTCCCCTGTCCGACATCTTCTGGAACGGCGGCCCGTCCACCGTGAGCGGCCAGGCCCTGCCTTCGCCGTCCGCGTCGGACGCGATGAAGACCATCACGCTGACCAATAACGGCCCGGACACGGTCTATCCGTTCATCCGCGGCGAGAACAAGGGCAAGGACCCGAACGCGACGACGCCGAACCAGTACTACGATCCCCAGGACGTTCACGGCCACGAGTTCCGGCAATACGTCGGCTATCAGACGTCGACCGGCGAGTACATGCTGGGTCTGCCGTCGGGTGCGTCCGTCACGATCCAGATTCCGCTGGTCCTGTGGGACGGCGACAACCTCTACATCGCGACGGACCCCAACTACCTGACCACGAACAACCCGGTCTACAATTACGACACAGGTGCGTCCATCAGCATCGCCGGCACCACGCCGTCCGGCACCACGCCGGCCAACACGACGACCTGGGTGACGGACAGCTCGAACTATCCGGTCGGCGAGTCTCCGATCGTCATGTTCTACTTCTCCGACACGCCCAAGACCGTGCTGCGCGCCGCCCCGGCGCAGCTCGGCGAGTGGACGTTCCGGGACCCCTACCTCAAGAACTTCATCAACGATCCGCTCCAGACGTTCCCCCTCATCAACTACGACGTGTCGTATGTCAATAATCTCGCCGGTCCCGTGTCCATGGAGGCGACCAACGTTCCCATCACCGTCGGCGATCGCCTGAGCACGACGACGCCCCCGACCTACCTGGGGGCCGAGACCTTCGGCTGGAACCCGACGAATTACGACAAGCCGTCGTTCGTGAATCCGATCAAGGACTTCGTCGACAACAAGGGGAAGGCCAGGCTCGGGAAGTATTTCGGCGGCAAGGGCTGGCCCAAATACTACAATCCCAACCCGGGCGACATCGTGATCCCCTCGGGCGCCAACATTTTCTCCGACAGCCCCCTCACGAACGCCAGGTCGCCGTACGCCGCCGACAACAATTACTACCTGCTCACGAGCACCAACTACGGCGCCGGACCGATCCAGCTCGCCAGCATGGGGGCCGAGTACTCGAAGGGAGATACGATCCATTTCGCAGAGAACTACCTCCCGCAGCTCCAGATGCTGAAGCATGAGATCGGCTCCGGGCAGCACCTGGTCGTCGTCGCCAGCCTGAAAGACTATCCGCCGGGGACCAGGGTGACGGGCGTCGACCTCAAGAATCGGACGGTCACCGTGGATCACACGAACAGCGGCCGGACGAACGGCGGCGTCTACGATATCAACAGGCCGGTCAACGATTATGCGGTCACGGATATCACCAGGCTGTGGTACGCCTGGGCGAACTATTACGTCAAGCACAACCACTTCAAGCACGAGACCGCATCGGCCAGCTACCAGCCGACCCTCCCGAATGGCCCGTCGAACATGATCACCCTGACGTCCGCCCCCACGACGCCCCTGGGCGTGGGGATGACGGTGACGGGCCCGGGGATTCGGCCGGGGACCACGATCCTCAGCCTGGCCGATCCCAGGAACAACCCCATCGGGGAGGCCGGGTCGATCGGCGACAGGATCTACCTGAGCCTCGTCCCTTCCGACCTCACACCCAGAACCCAGCAGTACACGTTCGACCGGCCGACGGAGATCCCGTATACGTCCCAGGTGAATCCCTACGACCTGACCTTCGGCCCGGCCGAGGAGAAGAAGGCCCTTTTGTTCGGCGGCTCGGTCTATGCGACGATGTCCGCCGAGGCCGCCGTCATCCAGCCGTCGGAGCTGCCCAGCCCCGCGCAGCGGCTGATCGCCCAGATCATCCAGTTCTACGCGAACCTCCCGACCGACACCCAGCCCGGGGGGAAGAACCTGACGGGGCAGATCCGCGACGTGGTGAAATCCGTCCTGCGCGGGGTCTGGAATTTCATCGCGGTCCCGAATCAGAACGACTGGTATCCGGCCCCCTGGAAAGAGGTCGGCGGCAAGGCGTTCAACGTCTACAACCTCAACCCCTACGTCTACTTCGTCCACAAGGTCGAGAACATGGCGGGCTACGCCTTCTCGGTCGACGACGACGTGGCGAATCCCGCGGCAGCCGGCCCCGTCCTGGCCGCCAGTTCGACGCCGGGCAACCCCGTGTACAACCACACGCCGAACAATCTGCAAATCGCCTTCGGGGGGATCCAGGGCTTCGTCAACCAGAAGGAATGGTTCCCGACAATCCCATGGGGCCAGATCAACACCACGGCGACCATCAGCAAGGTCGGCGGTACGAGCGACTACAAGAACGATTACATGGTCACCTTCGCCGGCCCGCTGACGCCCAGGGACTACCTGATCCTCTTCAACCAGATCAACAACCCGGGGGACGGCCAGATCGGGGCATCCATCTCGGCGCCGGGCTACCTCGCGCCGGGGACGACGCTCATCTACAAGGGCCCGAATGGCGACAACCTGCCGCAGATCGTGCTCAGCAAGCCCCCGCTCAAGGAGACCGCGCCCGGCGAGACCGTCCCCGTGACGATCACGGGGAACGAGCCGGCGTGACGGTCCCTGACAAAATGAGGACAGGCACCTCGAAGACTCGCAGCCAGTCCCCGTTTTGTCCGGGCTCGTCAGGTGGCAAACGCCGGCTCCCGTCGTAGATTCCGGTTGGGCCGTGTGCGGGGTCGCACACCGTATCCCTCGGCTGGGGAGGCAGCAACCAGTGCAAACACAGAGCTTACCTGCGACGGCCCGGCGAGCGGCGCGCTGGGCCGGGCTGGGGAGAATGGCCCGCTGGGCGCGGCGACGATTCGCCGCGCGTCCCCCCGTGGCGACAGCGGAAGACCGGCGGGTCTGGGAGGCCGTTCGCACGGTCACGATGACCAGCCCGGAGCGGGTCCTGGCCCTCCGCCGATCCGTCCGCCGGGTGGTTGACCAGGGCATCCCCGGGGCGATCGTCGAGTGCGGCGTCTGGCGCGGCGGCTCGATGCTCGCGGCCGCCCTGACGCTCGCCGAGCTCGGCGACACGACGCGCGACCTCTACCTCTTCGACACATTCACCGGGATGACCGAGCCGACCGAGCATGACCGGCATGGCGGTGAGTCGGCGGCGGCCCTGCTGGCCCAATCGAGTCCCGACTCATGGGTCCGCGCCGAAGCCTCGCTGGCTGAGGTCCGGCGAACGATGAGCCGGTCGGGCTACCCCGAATCCCGCATCCTCTACGTCGAGGGCCGGGTCGAGGAGACGATCCCCGAGCGTGCGCCGGAGTCGATCGCCCTTCTGCGGCTGGACACTGACTGGTACGAGAGCACGCGGCATGAGCTACAACACCTCTGGCCGCGGCTCTCGCCCGGCGGGGTGCTGATCGTGGACGATTACGGCCACTGGGACGGGGCGCGACGCGCCGTCGACGAGTGGCTGGCCGGAGAGCCGGGATTGAGGCTCGAGGAGATTGACTACACCGGACGACTCGTCATCAAGCCGGCACCCGGGCGGACGAGATAGCCGGATCTCCCCGCTGCCGAGCATCGAGGGGCCGGTGCGACTCACGGAACCAGCCGCCCGGATCGCGGCCGGGCGAGGCGAAGGAGCAGGGCGGGCAGGCCGGTCAGGCAGGCGGCGACGTGGGTCCAGGCCGAGGCGTTCAACACCCGCGCGACGGCCGGTTCCTCGTCGGGACCGATCAGCCCGGTCGAGGCCAGGAGCCGCCGCCCGCGTCGACTGGCGTCGAGCTCGACCGGCAGGTTCAGGAGCTGGAGTACCACCAGCGCGGAGAACCCGGCGATCGCCAGGACGACCAGCCGGAACATCCCCAGCAACAGCCCGGCGATCATCAGCATCCAGAGCACCTGAGAGCCCAGCTCCGCCAGCGGGACGACGGCTTTGGGGACCAGCCGGCCGGGATAACCGGAGTCGTCCTGGAGCGCGTGGCCGGCCTGGTGCGCGGTGATCGCCGCGTCGGCCAGCGTCCGGCCGTCGTGCACCGCCGGCGACAGCCGCAGCACCCGGTTCCGCCCATCGTAATGGTTCGCCAGCTCGCCGACCGCCGGCTCGACCGAGACACCCTCGACGCCGCCGGCGATTAGCAGGTCCCGCGCCACCTCGGCACCCCGCAGTCCCGACGTGGTCTCGGCGCGCGAGCCTTCGCCCAGGGCGCGGACGATCCGGGCCTGCGCCCAGATCGTCACCGCCAGGGCCGGGATCAACAGCATCACGTAATCGAGCCAGATCATCGCCGCGCCCTCGAAGGACAGGTGGCGTCGGGTGGGCATCGCCCACAGGTCGCGGCCTCGAACTGGTGGGCAATGCCCACCCGACAAAACCGTCTCGGAATCCTCTGGGACAGACTCTAACCCGCCCCAACGCCCAGGCGGGCCGTCCACGAACCTCGCAGCCGCCGCAGCCGGGCGCGGCACGATCGGGCGTCGCGATCGGCGGCCAGGAGCGTCAGCACCGGCTCGCCCGGCCCGATGACCGAGCCCGGCGCCGGCAGGTCGGCGGCCGTCTCGAATGCCTCGGTGCCCTCGGGCGGGACGGAGGGCAGCTCGATCTCGGGCATGACCAGCTTCGTCGAGGCGTAGACGATCCACCTGGCGACGACCCGGGCCCGCGGGGGCCGATCCGCGTCGGCGCCGAATGGCGGTCCCATCATACCCTCGCACGCCGCACGATGCTCGGGCAGCAGCGGCCGGCCGGTCGCCAGCTCGTGGATCTCGACCGAGGCGGTGTACCGCGGGTTGACCTCGACCGGCCAGGGGATCCCGTCGCGCAGGATGAAATCGACGCCGAACCAGCCGACCAGCCCGAACCCGGCCGCCAGCCGCGCTCCCAGTGCCCGCAGCCGATGCCCCAGCCCGCCGACGATCCGGACCGGCCCGATCCCGCCCCGGTAGGCGAACAGCCGACCCGCCACACCGCCGACCCATTGCCGCACCACGCCCACCAGCCGCGCCCCGTCGCGGCGGCCGATGTAGAGCGCCGAAAAGCTGGGCCCCTCAATCCGCCGCTGATAGTAGACGGGCCCATCGCCCTCGACGTCCCGGCCGAGCAGCGGCACCACGCCGATCCCGCCTCCGGAGGCCACCGGCTTGACCAGCCAGCTCCCGTCGCGCGGCAGGCCGGCGGGCTCGCGCCGGACCTCCGGCACGTCGAGGCCCGACGCGGCCAGGGTCGCGCGGACGAGCACCGGATCGCGGGCGGTTCGCAGCGCCTCGGGCCCGATGCCCCAGAGCGTGTGTCGGCGCGAGATCCGTTCGACCAGCTCCGGATGATTCTCGAGTCCGCCGGTGTAGAACCAGCACGAAGGCGGCAGCGAATCGGCCGCGACGGCCAGGCCCTCGGCCCCTCGGCCCCACTCGACCCGCTCGACCGGGCAGGCTGCCGCGAGGTCGACGTCGGCGAAGTGGTCGACGCAGCGCGGCCGTATCCCGCACCGGATCGCCGAGGACGCCGCGGCGCGGGCGCTGACGCCAAGGATCAGCAGGTCGTTCATCCGGGCGGCCGGGTCGAAGACAAGCCAGGAAAAAGCCCCGGCCGGCGCCACGGGGGCACCGGCCGGGGCATGTGCGACGCGGAGGCTCCCCGCGGGGCAGCGGCCGTCAAGCGACAGTCGAGCCCGCGGCGTCCACCCGTGTTCGGAACCGGGCCGATGCCCGGATCAGCTCACTCCTCGATCTTCTCGATCTTCTCGGCCGTGAAGACGAGCTTGCCGTCCTCCTCCTTGCACGTGCCGGTGGCCTTCACCTTGGCCGGATGGTCCTTGCTCGCGCGGCAGAAGCCCATGCTCCCGTGCGCGTCCTTGGCCGTCTTGTTCGCGGCCATGTAGTACGTCTTCTTCTCGCCGTCCTTGGTGACGATGACGACGTTCTGGCAGGTCTTCGTCTCCTTCAGGGCGCACTTGGCGCACATCCCGTCGCCCTTGATCGTGATCTTCTTGTCGCCGTCGTCCGCCCGGAGCAGACCCAGGCCGGAGAAGACCACACCCGCCGCCAGCAGAGCCAACACCTTGCGCATCGTCGATCTCCAAATTAGGGATCAATGCTGCGTGACTGCACCCAGACCACCGGTCCGGGATGCCACGTACCTTCAGGTTGAATGATTATTGAATCACCGCGTCCGGGCAAGGACAATCGTCTTCCGCCGGAAAATCGCCGGTGCCGCCCGGGATCCCCGGGGGTTGCCGCGAGCCGACCGGGCGTCGTATGATCCGGGTCCAAGGACCGGTGCCTGGCGCCGGCCGCGGCGGCATCCGGCCGCCGATTTTCCCGGGGTCGCGGCGCGACCCGGAAAGTCGAGACAAGACAAGACAGACCGAGAGTTCACGGAGACGACGTCCATGGCCAGCAAGATCGTGATGAATATCGGCGAGGCCCTCGCCGGCGACGGCAATGAGATCGCCCACATCGACCTGTTGATCGGCGACAAGTCGGGACCGGTCGGGACCGCGTTTGCCACCGCGCTGGCCAACCAGTCGGCCGGGCACACCAACCTGCTCGCCGTGCTCACGCCCAACCTGATCGCCAAGCCGGCCACGGTGATGATCACCAAGGTCACGATCAAGGGGATGAAGCAGGCCGTGCAGATGTTCGGCCCGGCGCAGTACGCCGTCGCCAAGGCGGTCGCCGACTGCGTCGCGGACAACACCATCCCGGCCGACCAGGCCGACGACCTGGTCATCGTCTGCGGTGTGTTCATCCACCCGCAGGCCGAGGACAACGCCAAGATCCTCAAGTACAACTACGAGGCGACCAAGCTGTCGATCCAGCGCGCCATGAAGAGCTCGCCGACGCCGGCCGAGATCACCTCGCAGAAGGACTCCGTCAAGCACCCGTTCGCCGGTTGAGCGAGGCGGGGCGCAAAGAGCGCTGCGCTCGGTCCCGGCAGGCCTGTTGAATCCTGTAGGGTGGGCATTGCCCACCGGTCGAGGTCCTCAATCGGTGGGCGATGCCCACCCTACAAGACTTTCGGAGCGAACACCGGATTCCCGGTCCCTAACCTCCAGCCTCTAGCCCCTACGCCGATGGCCAGCACGAAGCCGAAGATCCTGATCCAGCTCGACACGGACCCGCAGCCCAGCGTCTTCGACGGGGTTGTGGCGGTCGATTCCGGCGCCGAGCAGTTGTTCCGCCACGGCGGAGTCACGCCGGCGAACGTCCGCGACCTGGTCTACGGCGCCCTGTTCACGCGAGGGCCGGCCGACCTGTCGTCCACGGCGATCTTCGTCGGCGGCTCGAACGTGGCGGCCGGCGAGGCGCTGGTGGATGCGGTGAAGAAGACGTTCTTCGGCCCGTTCCGGGTCTCGGTGCTGTTTGATGCCAACGGCGCCAACACCACGGCCGCGGCCGCCGTGCTGGCCGCCTTGCAGGGCGCTGGCGGCTCGCTCGAGCGGGTGCCAGTCTCGGTCCTGGCGGCCACGGGTCCGGTCGGCCAGCGTGCCGCCCGGCTGCTGGCCCGCCTGGGCGCCGTGGTCTCCGTGGGCTCGCGCCGGCTCGACCGCGCCACCGAGGCCGCCGAATCGATCCGCGAGGCCACCGGCGCCGCGGTCATCCCGTTCGAATCGCCGTCGGACCCCGAGGGACTCAAAGCTGCCCTGGCCGGCGCGGCGGTCGTCGTCGCCGCCGGCGCGGCGGGAATCTCGCTGTTGCCCGCGGCCGTCTGGCAGGCCATGCCCGACCTCAAGGTCCTGATCGACCTCAATGCCGTCCCGCCCCTGGGCATCGAGGGCATCGAGGCGACCGACAGGGGGACTGAGCGAGGCGGCGTCCGCGCGTGGGGCGCCCTGGGCGTCGGCGCCACCAAGATGAAGATCCACAAGCGGGCCGTCCAGGAGCTGTTCACGTCCAACGACAAGATCCTCGACGCCGAGCAGGTCCTCGACATCGGGCGGTCGCTGGGCTGATACTTGTCCGACGCCCAGGCCCGTCGGGCAAGAATGCCCGACCTACTTGAAGTCCCTGTCCAGAGGGCCTCGCGTGCTCCGCGTCGTCGGCACCGATCCCGGCACGAGCAGCCTCGACCTGCTGCTCCTCGGCGACGGCGACGTCCTCGACCAGGCACGGCTCGAGCCCGAATTGCTCCGCCGGTACCCGCGGGCATTGACGGATCTCCTCGCGAGCTGGGCGCCGATCGACCTGATCGCCGCGCCCTCGGGATATGGCCTGCCGCTCGTCCGCGGCGAGTCGTTCACCGAGGATCATCTCGATCAGATGTCGCTGGTCCGCCCGGACGACCGCGGGCGCGATTCGGGGGTCGTCGGCTTCCGCGGCTGGGTCCGGGCGTTCGCGAATTCGGGGATGCCGCTGGTCTTCCTGCCCGGCGGATTCCACCTGCCGACGATCCCGGCGCACCGGAAGCTCCGCGCCGTCGACCTCGGCACGGCCGACAAGGTCGCGGTCGCGGCGCTGGCACTCGGGTTCGACGCCCAGGAAGCCGGCGGCTTCGAGAGGTCGACTTTTGCCCTGGTCGAGGTCGGTTCAGCGTTCACGGCGATCCTGGCCGTCGAGCGCGGAGAAATCGTCGACGCCTCGGCCGGCACGAACGGCCCGATCGGCCTGCGCTCGGGCGGATCATGGGACGGCGAAGTCGCCTACTGGCGCGGTCCGCTGGCGAAGGACGACCTGTTCCGCGGCGGCCTGATCGACCTGGGCGCCGACGGCCCGTTCGCATTCGCGGAATCGCTCCGCAAGCACGCCATGGCGCTCAAGGCATTCTGCCCGTTCGAGCGGATCTACCTCTCGGGCCGCGGCCTCGAGCGGCCGGAAATCGATCGCCTGACGCGGGACGCCCTGGCCCCGTGCGGCCGCCTGATCGCGCTGCCCGCGCTGCCGGGCGCGTGGGTCAAGCACGCCGCGCAGGGCTCGGCGGTTCTCGCCGACGCCCTCGCCGGCGGCCGCTTCGCCCCGGTCGCCGGGTCCTTGCGCTTGAGCGAGTCCGCGGGATCTGTCTGGGATGTCCTCGATCGGCCGGTGAAATGATTCAGTGCCCTTCGATCACTCGCATCGCCTGTGGGTCTTGAAATGCTGCGCCAGCCGGCGGAAAACTGGAAAGGATGAGAAAGCTCCCCTTCATCCTCGGCCCGCTCGTAATCCTGTACGGCGGGTGGATCGTGCTGATGGTCCTGGGCTTCGCCACAATGATCGACCCGTCCCTCCCGGACGACGCGTGGCGGCGCGAGTACCTGCGCCGCGTGTTCCAGGATGGGCTCGGGTCGCTGGTGATGGGCGTTGGATTGATTGTCGCGGGCTTCTGGATCGCGGCCGGCGGGGGACGCGACGGTCGAAGCAAGCCCTCGCGCGATCGTTCGGCTTGACCCGCCCTGCGCTCACTTCCGCTTCACGAACGGGTTCGGCGTCCCCTCGAGCGGGCCGCCGGGCTCGGGGCGCCAGAGGGCCAGCTCGTCGATCTTGTGCGCCAGGGCGAAATCCTTGTCCGTGATCCCGCCGGCCGAGTGGGTCCTGAGCTTCACCCACAGCTTGCCCCAGGTGACCGAGAGATCGGCGTGGTGCCAGGCGGCCTCGCACAAAAAGCCGATCGCGTTGACGAGCATCAGGGTCGTCGGCCAGCCGTCGGTGTTGAACTTCCGCCGCAGCCAGCCGTCCTCCAGCTTCCACTCGGAAAGCCCCTCCGACTGGATCCGCGCGGTGATCTCGTCGTCGGTGTAGGTCCTCGGCTTCTCCTTCGACTCGGTCTCGCTCATGGCCGGGCTCCTGATTTCGAGTTCGAATCGGTGGGCGATGCCCACCCTACGAAATCACGTAGGTCGGGCATTCTTGCCCGACGCTCAACCCCGTCGGGCAAGAATGCCCGTCCTACTTCATTCCTACCGTACGGCGATCGGGTTGCCCGGCGAGCCGGTGGCGCCCTTGAACCGCAGCGGGGCGAAGATGAAGGCGAACTCGCCGACATGATCGCGTGCGATCTCCTCGAGGTCGAGGTTCTCGAGGTTGTAGATCCCGTGGCGGACCAATAGGTGCAGGTGGGCGGGATACGGATGCTCGGGGTCCTCGGGCGGGACGACCTCGGTGGCCCAGGTGTCGGCGCCGACCAGGGCGATCTTGTGATCGCTGAGCCAGCGGGCGGCGTCGATACCGATGCCCGGCTCGCCCGCGCCATATGCCTCGTTGTCCTTCATCCAGAGCCGCCCGTGGCCGGTGCGGATCAGGATGACGTCCCCCTCGCGGACCTCCACATTTCGGGCCTTGAGCGCGGCTTCGATATCTCGGGGCGTGACGACCTCGCCGGCCCTCATCCGCTCGACGCCCCGCGCCGCGGCGACGTCGGCCAGGACGCCGCGGGTGAAGAACACCCCGACATTCTCGACGCCGAGCTTCTCCAGGCCGTACGCCGTGCCGAACTGCGAGCGGCGGAAGCCGTTGTAGAAGTAGTCGTCGCCGCCGATCCGGACGCCGACGTGCCCCAGGCCGTCGAGCTGGGTGCCGATCTGGCCGATCTCGCCGCTGAACAGGTCGTCGTGGTAGACCCCCTGGTTCTTGCCCGAGGGTCCGCCGGTCGGCGAGCCGGGGATCGTCAGGCTGAAGTGCCGCTTGCCCGGCAGCGGCATGCCGTGCTCGTACACGCGGCCGAGCGAATAGATCTTCCCCTCGCGGATCAGCCCGGCGGCCTGCTTGACATGCGCGGGCGTGATCCGGTTGGCGGCGCCCCGCTGGTCGCCTGCGCCCCACTGCGAGGGCCACCACCGCGGCCCGATCGGCGTCTCGGGCCCGTCGTCGCCCGCCCCGCGCCCCGCGATCCCCAGGATCGCCAGCCCGATCACCAGTCCCATCGCGAACGCCGCTCCGAGCTTCATGGCTGTCGTCTCCCTGCTGGTGCTCGATCCGAATGCCACTCCTCGCCCCCGCGCCTCGCCTCGCCTCGCCGCGGCCCGGCCGGACGGGCGATTCCAGGAGTCTCTCCCGGAAGGGCTCCGAGCCCCCGTCAGGGGGCGATCGGACGTAGCCGGAGGGCGTCAGCCCCCCGGGGGCAGACCGCCGCGCAACCCACCCAATCCTCGCGACCGACCCTCCCGGCCGCGACCCCGCGTGGCGGGGTCGCGGCCGGGAGGGCGACACGACGGCGGAGAG
>DAIDHB010000398.1 GCA_027452145.1 Planctomycetales bacterium | reverse complement strand
CTGCCGCTCGTCGTCGGTGAGGGTCAGCACGGGCTTGGGGCGACCACCTTTATTCATCATGTTTCTCCTTTATTGGATTATATGATGAATCCTGCGATAGAACAAGGTTGGTCGGCGAATTTCTAACTCAGGACACTAGCCGGCGAGTTCGCCCGAAATGGGAGGATCTCGCTGTCGAGGTTCTGGATGAGGCGCTTTCTGCGGCTCATGCCGGCGTACTGGCTCTATGCCGGCGGCCTGACGGCCGCCATCCTGGTGTTTCACGTGGGGTGGGTGCGATCGAACGGGGGCTGGACCGTCGGCGGCTACATTGCTTCGCTGTGGGGGTACTTCGTCAACTGGCTGCCCGCGGGGGGCATCTGGGAGCACCAGATGCTCTCCCTGCACCTCTGGTCGCTCGCGGTGGAGGAGCAGTTCTATCTCGTCTGGCCGATCGTCTGTGCCTGGGCTCTGCGGCTCCGGCGGCCCGAATGGGTTGCCTGGGTGCTGTCGGCGCTGGTGCTCGCCCGGATGGTGCTCCTACCGGGCGGGGAATTCCTCATCTATGCTCGTGGCCTGGGCCTCACCGTGGGCTGCGGCGTGGCGCTCTCGTTTCGGAGAGATGACCGGGCGGCGTGGCGTCGATGGCTGGGTGCGGCCTGGCTGCGAGCCGCACTCCTGGTCGCGATCGTCGCGATCGTCGCGATCGGTACCTACTGCCAGGGCCGGGTCTATAGCGACGAAGTTATCCGCCGGGCGATTCTGCCTGTCATCGTCCCCCTCTTCGCGCTTCTGATCGCGACGCTCTGGTACGGCCCCGAGGATCGAATCAGCCGGCTCCTGTCGTGGAGGCCGCTGGTCTACATCGGGACCATCTCCTACGGGATTTATCTCTATCACCTGCTTTGCCAGCACCTGGCATGGCACGTCCTGACGAACGGCATCGAGCACTGGCCGCGATGGGCGAAGTACGGCCTGCGGCTCGGCCTGTATGTCTCGATGACGCTGGGGGTCGCGGCGGTCAGCTTTCGCTTCCTGGAGACGCCCTTCCTTCGGCTCAAGGAACGCTTGAGTGCGAGGACCGGGGCGCCGGCGCGGGCGGGCCGGCAGGTCGAGGCGGCAGGGGTCGAGCGAGGAATGCTCGACGGCGATCGGATGGCCGAGGGCCGTTCGTCGCTCGAGCCGGTGTGATCGGCTGCTCGGGCCGTCGGCTGGGACGGGGCCTGGTCGTACCCACGGTCATCCCTCTCCTTCACGAGAGGGTTCCCGTACCGTCGATTCCGCGATCCGGGGTCAGGACGACGTCCTGGCGGCGCGATGGACGTCCTCGACGATGTCGTCGAGGCTCCGCGTGACTCTCCACCCGGGGTAGTGGGCGCGGAGCTTCGCCAGGTTCGTGATGTAGCAGATGTGGTCGCCGACCCGGGGGGTGGGGTCGTAGGTGGTGGGGATGGCGCGGCCCTCGAGCTGGCCGATGCGGTCGAGGAGCTCGAGCAGCGAGGCGGCGTTGCCGCGGCCGCCGCCGAGGTTGTAGACCTCGCCGGGGTGGGGATCGCGGTAGAAGGCCTCGAACGCGAGCGCGACGTCCTCGGCGTGGACCTGGTCGCGGACCTGCTTCCCCTTGTGGCCGATGATCCGGTAGGTCTCGCCGCGCACCGCGACGCGGACCATGTAGGCGAGGAACCCGTGCAGCTCGACGGCGCTGTGGGACGCTCCGGTGAGGCAGCCGCCGCGGAACACGCCGGTCTTCATGCCGAAGTAGCGGCCGTATTCCTGGGTCATGACGTCGGCGGCCAGCTTGCTGGCCCCCATGAGGCTGTGGGTACAGCGGTCGACCCGGCAGGTCTCGTCGACGCCGTCGCGGTCCTTCGCCTCGGCATAGTCGAAACGCGTCTCCAGCTCGACGAGGGGGAGCTCGTTGGGGACGTCGCCGTAGACCTTGTTGGTGCTCATGAGGATGAACACCGAGTCGGGGGCGTGGCGGCGGGCGGCCTCGAGGAGGTTGAGGGTGCCGACGGCGTTGACGTCGAAGTCGTCGAAGGGGCGGGACCCGGCCAGGTCGTGCGACGGCTGGGCGGCGCAGTGGATGGTGAGGTCGGGGCGGGTGTCCCGGTAGACGCGGTCCATGGCGGCCCGGTCGCGGATGTCGAGCCGCCGATGCTCGAAGTTGCGGCAGGATTCCCGGAGGCGGCGCAGGGTCGGGGTGGTGTCGCCGCCGGGCCCGAAGAAGTCGGCCCGCATGTTGTTGTCGATGCCGTGGACGCGTTCGGCGATCCGGTCGAAGTGGCGGACGGCCGCCGAGCCGATCAGGCCGCTGCTGCCGGAGATGAGCACTCGCATCGCGTCCCCCTGCCCGGGCGCCGGCGGGCCTGGCGTGGGCCCGGCCCGTCGCCGGCCGGCGGGTCGGGCGTTCGCGGGATCCCGGCCCGGCGCCGTGCGGACCGGGATCGGCCCTCGCCGTCGGTCGATCACGCGCCCCAGGTGGAGAGTAACGCCCCTCGCCTCCAGTTCGAATCGGCCTGCTCGTAGTACCTCGTGCGGTTGTCGGCGATCAGCAGGTTGCGCTGTTCGCCCGAGCGGAACGTATGGCTGTCGTACCACGAGTCCCGGGGGTAGCCCCGGCCGTCCCGCCCGACGACGAGGGCCTCGAGGCCCATCTCGAAGATCTGGCGCGTCATGCCGAACCAGCCGCATTCGAACATGACCGCCTCATCCTTGGTGTTCAGGGGGCCGACGCGCAGGGCCAGGAAGAGTTCACGCCGGATCATGAACGCATTGGTGCGCAGGTGGGGGTTCGGGAAGGGCGGCCAGTGCCGCTTCGTGAACCGGAGGCGGCGCCAGCGACTCACTCGCCTGCGGATCTGGAGCGGATCGAGGATGCGGCCGAGGAATTGCCGCCTCTCGGGCGGGACCCGGGGGGGGCGATTGATCAACGTGTTCTGGACCGGGCTTTCCAGCGAGCCGGTCGCGCCCACGACCCCGACGCCCTTGACGGTCGCATGCCGGTAGAACTTGGCGAGCCAGTCGTCGTCGAGGATCGTGCTGAAGGAGTTCAGGAACAGGACGAATTCGTGGTCGCAGGCGCGGGCCCCCTGGACGTACGACGCGATGTCGAACCCCGCGTCGGGGACGAACAGCGCCCTGTGCGCGATGTCGCCGAGGACCTCGGCGTATTCCGGCGGTGTGCGCCCCCGGGTTTCCGGGAACCCCTTGAACAGCAGCACGAGCTCGTGGGGCATCCCGGCATCGTGGCGGCGGTAGCTCTCCAGGAACGACCTGAACGTCTCGATCCCGTTGGGCTCCCGGACCAGATGGATGACGGCGACGCTGTGCCTCGTCGTCGGCGTCGTCGGGTCCTTGCCCGCGAAGATGTCGTGGAGGGGGGCTGGTGCGAGGGGTTTCGGGATGAGTTCCTGTTCATCCCCGGTCGTGGACATACGTCGGATCTCCGCCATACGGGAATCTCTCATTCATCCCCGGTTGTGGACCTACCTCGAATCTCCGCCATGCGGGAATCGTGCCAAGGGGGCGACGGGTCGCGGGCAGGGGCGGCTGTCGTCGAGGGAATCCCCGGGGCGAGGCGGCCGGGCGGCCGGCCCGCCGCGGAGCGGCCCGGCGATCGTGTCATTCCCAGACTTTCCAGGGGGCCTTCCCGGAGGACCAGAGTCCTTCGAGGAGCCGGAGGTCGCGGAGGGTGTCCATGCACTGCCAGAACTCGCCGTGGCGGTAGGCCATGAGCTGCCCCTCGGAGGCGATGCGTTCCA
>DAIDHB010000397.1 GCA_027452145.1 Planctomycetales bacterium | reverse complement strand
GGACTGCCGACGATCGCCCTGGGCCTCTCGGACGAGCAGTTGCGCCCCGACAGCCCGCTGTCGCGGCTCAGCGAGGTCGTCTCCGACTCGCGCGCCGCCGGCCGGATGGCGGCGGAGCACCTCCTCGAGCGCGGATTGCGGCATCATGCGTACGTCGGGGCGCCGGGGCGGGTCTGGTCGTCGCGGCGCCAGGAAGGGTTCTGCGAGCGGATCCGGGAGGCAGGCCTCGAGCCGAGGGTGAACGCGCCGGGGCGCTCGCGCCGCGGCGCAAGCTGGGAGCGCGAACGCCCCGCGCTCGTGCGCTGGCTCGCCTCGCTGCCGAGGCCGGTCGGCGTCATGGCCTGCGACGACGACCGCGGCCGCGAGGTCCTGGCCGCCTGCCGCGACGCCGGCCTGCGCGTCCCCGAGGAGGTCGCCGTCGTGGGCGTCGACAACGACGAGCTGCTGTGTGAGCTGGCCGACCCGCCGCTCTCCAGCGTCGCGCTCAACGCCGAGGCCGGCGGCTATCGCGCGGCCGCGCTGCTCGACCGGATGATGCGGGGCGAGCCGGTCGAGCCGACCCGCCTCCTGGTCGAGCCCCTGCGCGTCGTCGCCCGGCGCTCCACCGACATCGTCGCCCTGGACGACCCCGAGGTCGCCGCGGCGTTGCACTTCATCCACGACCACGCCACCGAGCCGATCGGGGTCTCGGATGTGGTCCGCGACGTGATGATCTCGCGCCGGGCGCTCGAGCTGCGGTTCCGCAAGGTCGTCGGCCGCACGCTCCATGCCGAGATCCGGCGCGTCCGGCTCGAGCGAGCGAGCCGCCTCCTGCTCGAGACGGACCTGCCCGTCACGAGAGTCGCCGACGCCGCCGGCTTCGGCCGCACCAGCTACCTGGCGCAGGCATTTCGCGAGGCCTTCGGCACGACCCCGGCGCGATACCGCCGCCGCATGCGAGGCGTCGCGCCCGAGCCTGTCCTCAGCGATTCTCCAGGCGGATGACGGCCAGCGCGTGGGCCGGCAGCTCGTAGTCGAACGACGCCGCGACGGGGATCGTCGCGGTCTTCGGCGCGACGCGCGGCGGCCCATCGAGGGGGTTCACGGCCTTCGGGTCGCCGGCCAGCACGGTCGCGGTGGCCGACGGACCGAGGTCCTTCACGCCGGCCAGCTCGATGTGCAGCGGTCGGGCCGAGTCGCCGGTATTCACCAGCTTGAGGATGAGATGCCCCGTCCGGCTGTCGCGCACCGACGACGCCGTCAGGCCGGTCGCCCACTCGTCGGCGTCGACCGTGTTCGCGAGGTAGATGTCTCCCGCGTTCCGTCCGAACAGTTGCTGAACATAATAGTTGATCGTGCGGCGGATCTCGGTGTTGGTGAAGTAGATCAGATTGGGGTTCCACTGCGTGTGGCCAATCTTGCCCAGCAACGGGGCATACGAGGCCATCCGGACGAGGTCGCCGTTGCGCTCGAGGCTCGTCATGTACGCGGCCTCGGCCAGGGCCGAGTGCAGGGTGGACCGGCGGTTCCGTTCATGCGCGGCGTACTCGCCCAGGTAGACCTTCGAGCGGTTGCGGTCGTACTTGTCATAGCGGCCGAGGTGGCCCAGGAACCACTCGGGTTTCTCGTAGTAGTGCTCGTCGATGATGGGCAGCTTGAGGGCGTCGGCGAGCTTCCAGCCGGCGTCGAAGTCCTTGCCCCCGGGGCCCGGTCCGGCGGTGCCGATCAGGATGATCTCCGGATGGCGTGCCTTCACGGCGTCGTGGATCATCCGGAACCGCTGCTCGAAGACCGGGGTGATCTGCTCCTCGTTGCCGATGGCCAGGTACTGGAGGTCGAACGGGGCGGGATGTCCGGCGGCGGCGCGCATCGCGCCCCAGGGCGTGCCCACGGGGCCGTTGGCGTACTCGATCAGGTCGAGGGCGTCCTGCACCTGAGCGGACATCTCGGACTCGGGGACGCCGAGCTGGCCGGCCGTGCGGGTGCCGTCGGGCCGAGTCCGGCGGAACTGGCAGCAGACGCCCGACGGGAGCACCGGCAGTGGCCGGGCGCCGATGTCCTCGCAGAACTGGAAGAACTCGAAGAAGCCCAGGCCGACGGTCTGATCGTAGCCCCAGAGGTTGCGCTGACCCCTCCGCCGCTCGATGGGGCCGACCGTGTCCTTCCAGCGATACATGTTGTCCAGGCCGTCGCCGTGCACGAGGCAGCCGCCGGGGAAGCGGACGAACCGCGGCTTGAGGTCGGCGATCGCCGTCGCGAGGTCGGCGCGCAGGCCATTCAGGCGGTTGTGAAACGTCGCGCGCGGGAACAGCGAGACCATGTCGAGCGCCAACCGGCCCGGACTGGTGGCCAGCACGACCAGGCGGGCGTCGTCGCAGGCCGCCGTCGGCCGGATCACGGCCGTGGACCGCTTCCACTCGTCACCCGGCTTCTCCAGCTCCGCCTCGGCGAGCAGGCCCCTGACCCGCGTCTCGAGTCGGACCCGGATCGGGCCGGCCGCTCCGTCGAGCTGC
>DAIDHB010000396.1 GCA_027452145.1 Planctomycetales bacterium | reverse complement strand
CGAACGAGCTGTCGGCGCGACGCCTGAGGCCGCCCAGATAGCGAGCGACCTCGTCGAGCGGGCGCTGGGTCGCCGACAGGCCGATCCGGACGAAGGCCGAGGGGTTCAAGCTGATCGCCGCCAGCCGCTCGAGCAGGATCGCGAGGTAGGCGCCTCGCTTGTTGCCGCAGACGGCGTGGATCTCGTCGACGACCACGTGCGAGACGCCGCGAAGGATCTCGCGGGCCCGGCTCGTGAGCATCAGGTGGAGCGACTCGGGCGTGGTGATGAGGATGTCGGGCGGGCGTCGGACCATCTTCGCCCGCTCGGCCGTCGGCGTGTCGCCGCTGCGGACGCCCACAGTCAGCCGGGGCAGGGGCGTCCCCATCTGTTGCGATTGCTCAAGGATGCCGTCGAGTGGGAACTGGAGGTTGCGGCCGACGTCGAGGTTCAGCGCCTTGAGCGGCGAAATGTAGAGGATCCGGACGCCCTTCTCGCGCCTCGGGGTCTGCCAGAGCTCGTCGAGCGCCGCCAGGAATGCGGCGAGCGTCTTGCCCGAGCCGGTGGGCGCGACGATCAGCGTGTTCCGCCCCGCGGCGATCTCGGGCCACCCCAGCCGCTGGGGCGGCGTCGGCTCGCCGAGATTTTCACGGAACCATGCGGCCACCGCCGGGTGGAACCGCTCGAGCCCGTCGCCCTCGCCGTCGCGCTTCATGGATGAGAAGGCCCCTCGGCGACGTGAACGGCGTCACGATCCGAACCTGGTCCCGCTCATGTCATTGTCGCCCCGCGCCAGCGGTCTCGCAAGGCGGATTCTATACATTCGTCTACAGTCCCGCCCGGCCGGATGGACCCGAGTCGAGGATGGTAACGGCCGTCGAAGTGTGCGCCAGGACGCCGCTGAAACGGGGCGACCAGATGGAGTGATCCCGCCGACTGCGGTCGCCGGAGCGGCCTGTGGTCGCGCGTCGCAAATCGCCTGGGCCGTCCAACCGGCGCGGACGGCGCCACGATTGAAAGAATTGGATAAAAAGGCGGTTCGTATCACTTGTAAGGACGGTCGGCTGGACGATCGTCGATCGGTCAGCCCGCCGCGGCTCCGCTGTCCAGCGCCTGCCCAATCATCGAGCGAAGGAGCTGGCCGACGCTCTGCTGTCGCTGGCTGGAGAGGGCGAAAAGCTCGTCGGCCCAGTGAGAAGGCAGCAGGAGATTGATCTCCACAACTTCGTCATGGCGGCGACTGCTGAGATTTCGTGCAACGTCGTCGTGAATCGCGGCGGCGGTCGAGGCGATGGCTGTCATTGACATCACGGGAACCTCGGACAAAACGGGTCGGGCCCTGGCTTTACTGGGGACGGAGCCCTATCCAGGGCAAACCGCGCGCCAGTGCCGTGGCCGGGTGGCAAGGTGGTGGATGCGGATCGACCTTCACGGCCCCGAGTCATCTGCCGGCGACGGACGATTCCTCGGACGGGAGAGGCTATAAGGTCGTCGAAAATCGGCGGACCGAGCCGCCTCCTCTGGCGGAAACCGGCCGAGTGGGGAGGCTCCAGCCGACCGGCTCCGGCACTGTGCCATGGGCGCAATCAAGCATCGGACGATTTCAGGACCGATGGAAAATGGCGATGAGGATGATGGCGAGGATGCCGGCACCCAGGGCGATCAGGCCGAACTGGAAGAGCCAGGCGTTGTCGTCCTGGACGCGGCGGGCCGGGGGCATGCCGGGAGTTCGGGCCTCGCGCGACGGGGTCGGGCGGACGACGGCGGTCAGCGGCGGCGGGGGTGTGTGGTGCCGTGGCGCGACCGAGGGCTGGGGGTCGCCGAGGTTCCGGAGGCTGGCGCCGTCGCGGCTGTCGGACTCCTCGGCCACGAGCAGGCGGAGGTCATCCTCGTCCAGCTCGGGCGGCGGCGGGCGGAAGCTGCGGGCAGCCTCGGCCTCGGCGCCGAGGATGGCGTGGACGCGACCGGGGTCGGTCCATCGCGCGAGGTCGGCGCGGAGCTCGGGGCAGTTCTGGTAGCGCTCGTCGGGCTTCTTGTTCATGAGCTTGCGGACGATCGCCGCGAAGGCCGACGGGACGCCGCGCGCGATGCTCTCGAGGGCCGGCGGGTCCTCCATCCGCTGCTTGAAGATCTTGTTGATCATGTCGCCTCCCTCGAACGGCGCCTTGCCGGAGAGGGCGAAGTAGAGCGTGCAGCCGACACTGTACAGGTCGCTACGTCGGTCGGCCCTGGTGGCGTCGCCGAGCTGCTCGGGGCTGGCATAATCCAGCGTGCCGAGCACGGTATTGGCCCGGGTGATCCCCTTTTCGTCGTCGAGCGCGCGGGCGAGGCCCAGGTCGAGCAGCTTGACCTCGCCGTCCGGTGTGATCATCACGTTGGAGGGCTTGATGTCGCGGTGGATCAGCCCGGCACGGTGGGCGGCGTCGAGGCCCTCGATCAGTTTGAGGAAAAGCCGAGCGGCGTCGGGGACGCGCAGCGGCCCGGCGCGCGGGCCCTTGACCATCTCGAAGAGGCTCTCGCCGGCGATGTACTCCATCACCATGAAGTGGACGTCCCCCTCGTTTCCGACGGCGAGGGTGCGGGCGATGTTGGGGTGGTCGCAACGGCGAGAGAGGTCCATCTCGCGGCGGAAGCGCAACAGCGCATTCTCATCCTCGAGGGCGCGGCGCGGGGGCAGGACCTTGACAGCGACGCGGTCGCCGCGGTCGTTGCGGGCGAGGTAGACCTTTCCCATGCCGCCTTCGCCGAGCTGGCGGAGGAGGCGATAGCCGCCGAGGATGAAGCCGCTGGTCTTGCCGGAGAGGAGCTTGCGGGCCTGGAAGGTGGTGAGCTGCCTGTCCTGGATCAGGCGGCGGGCCAGTTGGATCGCCGCGTCGTCGGCGTGGGCGACGACCTCGCCGCGGGCCCGCGCCAGGGCGTCCTCCGGGACCAGCCCGGACCTGAGAACATTGGACTCGAACTCCTCCAGGCGGAGCATGGCGAGAAGGCCCCGGTCGGGCCGGGGGATCCAGGGACTATACGGGGACCACGCGGGACGGCCCGCCCTCGGCTCGGAGGCCCTTCGGCGGCCGCCGCCGGGAGCCGGGAAGCCCCGACCGGACGGGGACAGGCACCTCGAAGACTCGGAGCCTGCCCCCTCCGATTGGGGCCTGCCAGCTAGGATTCGGCGACGGCATGGATGATCAGGCAGGTGACGTTGTCCTTCGAGTCGTTGTCCAGCGCCAGGTCCTTGAGGGTGACGGCGGCCTGCTGGGGGTCGTCGACCGTCGCGAGGACCTCGCGCAGCTTGTTGTCCGGGACGACGCCCGTCAGGCCGTCGCTGGCCATGAGCATCCGGTCGCCCGGCCGGACGTCGAGCACGCGGATGTCCTCCGGCCCGCCGCGGGCGTCCTTGCTCCCGAGGTAGAGGTAGAGGACGTTCTTGTATTTGTGGTTGGGCAACTCCTCGGGCGAGATCGTGCCGGCCTCGAGCAGGGCGTCGGCGAGCGAGTGGTCCTTGGTGAGCCGCTCGAGCCGGCCGTCGCGGAGCCGGTAGGCGCGGGAGTCGCCGATGCCGGCGACATAGGCTCGGTCGTTGCGGAACAGCGCCAGCACGACGGTCGTGCCCATGTTCGTGTACTCGGTGACCGCGCCCGAGCTTCCCAGGATCTCCTGGTTGACCTCCGCCATGGCCTCGCGGATGGCCTCCTTGATCCGGGCGGGGTCGGCCTCGTCGTTCCCGAGGCGGCGGGCGACGGCCCGGGGGATCAGCTCGACGGCCATCAGGCTGGCCTGCTCGCCGGCCTGCTGCCCGCCCATGCCGTCGGCAACGATGAAGACGTTGCGCGGCTCGAGGGTGACGGTGGCCTGCTCGCAGTGGCTATCGGAGGTGCTGTCGTGCCGGACCGACCGCCGGCCGGGGACGTAGAAGTTGTCCTCGTTGTGCTCGCGGTAGTTGCCCCGGACCGAGACCACGCCGGCGCGCAGCTTGAGCTTGCCGGGGAGCAGGGTGAACGACGACATCGTGGCGAACTCCGCCGTCGAGTCGGGGTCCGTCCGGCCCCCGTCCCCACCCAGGACCCTGCGCCACCAGTCCGAAAATCGCGAAAGCCAGCTCACCGCGTGTCCAACCTTTCGGGACGCACCCGGCCTGGACCCCACCCCGCTTCGACGCCGGCCGGCGCGCGGTCCCGGCCGCCTTGCATGATCCGTCCGACCGCCCCCGGGCCACCCCGAGCGGCCCGGGCGCCAGCCATCGCGATGTCCGACGTCCAGGCCATGCGATCGCCCTCCGTTTCGCTCTGCTCGGTTCCGTTCCGTTCATGCCCGGCCGTGCGCCGGGCTGGCCCACCGCATCACGTCGTCCACGCCGACAGAGCGATACGTCATGAACAGCTCGCCCGCTTCGAACCCCGCCGTCAGTCCGTGATATCGGTTCATCGTCTCGACGGCGCGGAAGATCCCGGCCTTGCTGGCGGGGAACTGCGTCTCATAGCAGCGGATCGCCTCGAGCTTGACCTCCAGCGTCGTACCGATATCGGCCACAATGTAACCGGACGCCTGGGGCAAGTCCAACCCGTGCAGCGCGATCGGGAAGCTCAACTGGTTGGTCACCGTGTGCGTCGGCAGGCCGTCGAAATGCTCGTCCCACTTGGTCAGCCGGCTGTAGAATACGGCCGCGTCGGTGATCAGCATCGCCTGGTAGTGGTCGGGCGAGGCCAGCACGGTCTTTCCCCCGAAGCCTAGCACGACCTTGGGCCGGTGCCGCCGGAAGACCTTGGCGAGGGCGACGCGCGCCTCGAAATCGTCGAATAGCCGGCGGTTGGGCAGGTTGAGGTTGATCCTCACGGCCACGCCGAGGACCTCGGCCGCGCGGTCGGCCTCGGCCAGCCGGACGTCCGGGCCGGGCGAGTGGGGCGTCGGTTCGCCGTCGGTCAGGTCCACGATCCCGACGGCGTAACCCTTCCGCGCCAGTCGCGCCAGCGTCCCGCCGCAGGCAATCTCCACGTCATCGGGGTGGGCGCCCACGGCGATCAGGTCGAGTTCCGGTTCCTGGGACTCGGGCATGCGGTCCTCATCCTCCGCCTGGCGGCGGATTCGATCCGCCATCGCACCAATCTAGTCATCATGCCGCCGGCCCACAACGGGCGAGCGGCCTACGTCTCTCGGGCGCGACTCAATCGCGCGGGGGCTCCCGCTTGGTCACGGCCAGGAGGAAGGTGGGGGCAATCGCCTCGAACCGCAGGCGGTCCATCTGCTCGATCCCCCTGGCGATCGAGACGTTCCACACCGATACCGCGCCGGCAAGGCCCTTGAGCGCATGGTAGGCCGCCGACAGGCTCTCGATCGTCGCGACGTTCACCGCGAGGCTCCCTCCGAGCGCCAGCCGGCCGTAGGCCGCGCTCAGGATCGGGTCGACCTGTCGGCCCGTCCCGCCGACGAAGACTGCGTCAGGATCGGGCAGCCCGGCCAGGACCTCGGGTGCCCGGCCCGCGACCGTCCGCACGTTCGGCACGCCGAACGACTCGGCGTTCGCCTGGATCAGCGCCACGTCGGCCGGCTCGGGCTCGATCGCGTACACGACTCCCTGATTCGCCAGTTGCGCCGCCTCGATCGCCACCGCACCCGAGCCGGCGCCGATGTCCCACACCACGCTCGTCGGCCGGATGTCGAGCTGCGCCAGCGCGATCGCCCGCACCTCGGCCTGGGTGATCAGCCCGCGCTTGGGCAGCGATTGCGCGAACGCGTCGTCGGGGTTGCCGAAGAGCCGGTGCCGGCCCCCCGAGCCCGCCCGGTCCGGCCGGTTCGGCTTGCGGATCAGGATCACCACGTTGAGTGGGTCGAACTCCATCGCCGCGAGGTCCGCCAGCTCGCCTTGCGTGACCCGCTCGTCCGGCGAGCCCAGATTCTCGCAGACGTACCCCCGGAAGTAGTCGATCCCCCGGTCCAGTAGCTCGCGCGCCAGCCGGGACGGCGGGCATTCGTCGCTGGAGAAGGCACCCACCTTCTCGGCCGTCCGAATGCGGTCGACGACCGATTCGATCGGCCGGCCGGCGAGGTTCGTGAGGTACGCGTCCTCCCAGCTCTCCTTGATCCGCGCGAACGCGAGCTGCATGCTGCTGACGTGCGGTACAACCTCGAACTGGTCCTTCCCCAGCCGGTCGCACAGGTATCGCGCCACGCCGTAGAACAGCGGGTCGCCGCCGCTGACCAGCACCGGCCGGCGCGCCGAGAGCGCCTCGCGCACCTGCTTGAGCGCCAGGCTCATCTCGGGCTCGAGCGGCTGCTTGCGGCCCGGCACGCCCTCCAGCAACGACAGCACCGGCGGCGCGCCCAGGATCGGGTCCGCGTCCATCAGGATTCGCCGCGCCGACTCGGTGAGCCCGGTCAACCCGTCGTCGCCGATGCCCAGGATCACCAGCTTCGATCGAGGATCGTTCACCTCCGCCATCCTTCGTCTGGTCCTGCCCCGGTCCGCGCCGATCTCCAGCTCTCACAAGTATCTAGCCGTTGCGGCCGGGATGTCGGACATTCTACCCCCGGTCGCATCGGCGATCCAGCTTGTCTACGAGGGCTGCGCGGGGCGAAGGCACCGCCGGGCGGGGCCGCGGCCGCCCATTCACGAGGCGGCGGTCGAGGCCCGGACATTCGAGGCGAGCGACGACGGCGGGCTCGGGGCCGGCGAGTCGGCGTGGAAGGCCATGCTGGCGAAGCTGACGCAGCAGGTGCGGCGGTCGTCGAGCGCCTGGTCGTACTTCAGCAGCTTCCCGCGCGCCGGGCCGATGGCGTGCAGGAAGGTGTAGGTCGCCGCCAGGCCGCAGACCCGCCAGCGGTTGCCGACCGCGCCGGCGGTCTTGAACCACCCTTCAGCGTCGCCGGCCGCGGCCCGGTCGAGCATCTGCCCGTCGAAGAGGCGGATCTGCTCCTGGAGCGGCGGATCAACGGGGTTGGCGTCGCCGAACTCGGGCCCGACGTGGCAGAGGTCGATCCCGCCGATGTACGCGACCTTGCGATCGTGGCCGGATTCGACGCTGCGCAGGGCGTCGATGAACCGCCGCACGTCGGGGTCGTCGATCGGGTCGATGCCGCGCTCCATCAGGTCGTGGAACGAGCCGACCAGGATCGGCACGATCGTGAAATCCCGACGCCCGCCCAGCAGGTACTGGAGGAACACGACCTGGAACTCGATCGAGTGCTCGGTGCGGTGCGCCAGCTCGTCGTCGAACAGGTCGCGGCCCGCCAGGTCGACCAGTCCGTCGATGTAGGCCCGATCGGTCGGCACGACGCCCAGCGGCGTCTCGAAGTCCTTGCGGGTCAGGACGAACCGCCTGCGGCAATACTGGTGCGCCACGCCCAGGATGACAAAGGTGCGGGCGTCGGTGCGCTCGACCAGCTCGCGGTAGGACCAGGTATACACGGGACCGCCGCGCTGGAAGTCGATGTGCGGGCTGAGGATGCCGCGGAAGCCCGCGCGCGTCGCGGCCTGACCGTCGTGTGCGGGCTCGCCCGAGCCCCCGTGACCGACGAAAAACTGCTCGAGCTGGGCCCGGAGCGATCGCAGGGTCGCGGCGTACGACCGGCCCGCCAGCGCGGCCGGGCGGAGGCCCGACTGCCGATATTGCTCGTAAAACTTCGCGAAGGCCGGGCCATCGAGCACCATCGCCTCGTCGAGGCGGCGGACCAGGTCCTCCAGTTGCTTCATCGCGAGGAACTGCCCGGTCTCGCGGAGCACGCGCGCCTGGATGTCGCCCAGGGTCGTCTGCCCATCGAAGTGGCGGACAACGTGGGCAAAGCCCTCGAGCGGCAGGATGAACGGCTGCGGGACCACGCCGGCGGGGTCCTGGAGCATGACCAGGGCCTGGCCCTGGTGATCGATGCGGCGAGCCGAGAGCGGGCGAAGCCGGGGCCGCTCCAGCGACGGGTGCTCAGCGCCTGTCGGGGTCGCAGACTGGTTCACCGCCCGTCCCATCCTCAGACACGATCGGAAGATCGCCGATGACTGGCTCCGAGCCGCTCGGCGTCCGGGACCGGGCTGGACGGACCTCCAGACGGGAGACGCCTCCATCATGATAGTCGGACACCCGGCGGCGTCAAGCACCTCGTCGAGGGCCGCGCGGCTGGCTGGCGATCAGCGGGAGAGGCCACGCTGGCGGGGCAATTTCGCAAATCGGTCCTGGCCGCTTCATCGTCCCCTCCCCGGTCCGGGCTCGCACCCGGCCGTCGCTGGACCGGCCTGTCATTTCGGCCGGTGATCCCTGGATTTCACAAGCTCGACGGTTGTGGAAAATGCAAACGCGATGCCGCGGTTCGCGGCGCCCAGTTGAGACGCGAGGAAAGGCACGCTGGAGGCGTCGGAACGCCGACAATCGCGAGAAATGGACAACACGCGTTCCCATATCCACGCAGTGGGTGCGGGCATCTGGTGGCGGGCGCGGGATCTGAACGGGCGGCGGGGCCGGAGGGACGCCCAGTCCCGCGGCGGCGCCGCCACGAAAGCGAACAGGTCAGGACGGATCGGGTGCGCGGCCGGTCGGTCCGGGCTCGGCTTCAGGACTCCAGGGCGGGGCGGCCGTCTGCACTGGCCGGTTTGGGCGGTCTGTGGTAGGTTTCGCGCGGGGGAACCGGTGAGACAGGAGGCGGCCGGGCCCCCACTCGACACGTCGATGCCGCCCGCCTCGCGGGAGCCGCACGGAGAGCTGGCCGATGCCACGATCACGCATGATCCGCTTGTCCACCCTGGTCGTCCTGCTGGCGGGAGGCCCGCCGAGCGCCCGCGCCCAGGACGCGGCGGCGGGCCGCGCCGCGCCCCGCGCGAGC
>DAIDHB010000395.1 GCA_027452145.1 Planctomycetales bacterium | reverse complement strand
CGGGTGCCGAGGCCGCCGGCCAGGATGACGACTTTCATGGGGCAGATGGCGGCGTCGCGGTCGCGGGCCGCTCCTCCTGGGTGGAAGAAGGTGGGGGGGAAATCCGGGCTGTCGGGTCACGCACACTCGTGGAGCTTGCGGCATTCCGACCTGGTATTACACCACGTAGCCATCGGGTGTTCCTTCTTTGATTGCCTATAGCCGGCGCACCGGGCATTCTGTAGGATCCTGGGCTCGGCGCGAGTGGATCGGAATGAGCCCGCGCCGGCGGATGGGCCGCGCCGCATCGTCCCCACCTGGTTTCCCGCTCGACACTCGAGCACACCCACTGGACGCGAATTGATGCCAAGTTTCCACATCGTGCAGACGGGAGCCAACGATTACGACGAGGTGGAGCGGCAGGCGGCCGAGGGCCATCGGCCGAGGCATTCGGTGCCGGTGCTGGCCCGCCGGCTGGCGGCGCGGCTGCACCAGACGGAGTTCGACGGCCCGCCGGCCTCGCTGGGCGACCGGTTGCGGGCGCGGCTGGTCGGCACGCCGCGGGGGTGGGCGCTGGCCCGGAGCCTGGCGTCTCGGCTGGGTCGCGACGACGTGGTGTTCTGCCTCGACGCCGACGCCGGGATCCCGCTGGCCGCCGCGCTCAAGGGCAGGCGGGACCGGCCGAAGCTGGTCGTCTATCTGCACAACATCGACCGGCCGCGGGGTCGGGCCGCCGTCGACCTGCTGCGGATCGGCGGGGTCGTCGACGTGTTCACCTCGTGCTGTTCGAGCCAGCTCGAGTTCATCCGGGGCCGGCTCGGGCTCGGCGAGGACCGGACGCGGCTCCTGCTCCAGCACGTCGACAATCGGTTCTTCACGCCGGGGCCGCCGGCGCCGGGGAAGCGGCGGCCGGCGATCGTTTCGGTGGGGCTGGAGCAGCGGGACTACGTGACCGTCGCCGCGGCCGCCCGCGACCTGGATGTCGACGTCTGGGTGGACGCCTGGTCGCCGAATGCCCGCAAGTCGTCGCGGGCCTTCCCGGCCGAGCTCCCGGCGAACATGAGCTATCGCCGGAGCACGTCGGTCGAGCTGGTGCAGCTCTACCGCGACGCCGACGCGGTCGTCGTGTCGATGTTTCCCAACCGGTATGCCGGGCTGACGACGCTGGTCGAGGGACTGGCCTGCGAGCGGCCGGTGGTGGCCTCGCGGACCGTGGGCCTGGCGGATTACCTGGAGCCGCCCGACGGGATCACCCCGGTCGAGCCGTGCGATCCGGCCGCGATGCGCGCGGCGATCGTCCAGCTGATCGAGCGTCCCGACGAGGCGAGGGAGCAGGCGCGGCGGGGATATGAGTCGGTCTCGCGCCGGTACGACTTCGACGCCTACATCGAGATGGTCGCCGCCTGGCTCGAGTCGCTCTGATCCCCGCCGCGGAGCGGCCCCGGGATTGGGTCATTCCCAGACTTTCCAGGGGGCCTTCCCGGAGGACCAGAGTCCTTCGAGGAGCCGGAGGTCGCGGAGGGTGTCCATGCACTGCCAGAACTCGCCGTGGCGGTAGGCCATGAGCTGCCCCTCGGAGGCGATGCGTTCCA
>DAIDHB010000394.1 GCA_027452145.1 Planctomycetales bacterium | reverse complement strand
CGGGGAGATCAGGGTTCGCCTGACGGTCCGGGGGGCTGACGCCCCCCGGCTACGTCCTGATGCCCACTTCGTGGGCTTCCGGCACCGACTCGAACCTCCATCTCTCGCCCGTGCGCCATGCAACCGCAATGCGCTCTAAGGCCGGATCCTTCCGTTGCCGTCAGCCCCGCGCCAGGCAGACCAGGGTGATGTCGTCGAACTGCTGCCGTTCGGCGACGAACTTCTGCACGGCCTTGACGATCGCGTCGCCGGCCGCGGCGGCGCCGGGGCCGGAGCCGATCAACGCCCGGCGCAGTTCGGCGTCGCCGAACCGATCGCCCGCCGGGTTCATCGCGTCGGTGACACCGTCGGTGTAGAGGATCATGGTCTCGCCGGGTTCGAGCGTCGTCTCGGACACCTCGTACGGATAACCCGGCATGATGCCCAGCGGCAGGCCCGAGGCGCCCTTGCCGACCTCCTCCAGTCGCCCGTCGCGACGCCGGACCATCGGGCACGGATGCCCCGCGTTGACCACCCGCAGCCGGCCGTTCCTGACGTCCAGGAAGAGAAGCAGGAACGTGATGTAAAGGTCCAGCACGCCACCGTCGTCGAACTGGTGGTTGAGCTGCCCGACGACCCAGGCCGGGTCCGGATCGCCCTGGAGGAATAGCCGCACCTCCGCCGACAGCTTCGCGGTTAACAGCGCCGCCGGCATCCCCTTCCCGACGACATCACCCACCGCGACCGCCCAGCTTGGCGCCTGGGTATGCACGGGCCCCATCGGAAAGAACCCGTAATAATCACCGCCCACGTGCCGGGCAGGTTCGTAGTACGCCCAGAACTCATACCCCGGCACCGACGCCGGCCGGTCGGGCAAAAGAGCCGTCATCACCTGGCGGGCGAACAGCAGCTCCTGTTCCATCTCGCGCTGGCGCACCAGGGCCTTGTGCAGTCGCGCGTTCTGCACGGCCACGCTGATCTGGCTGCCGACCGCGACGAGCAGATCCAGGTCGTCCTGGTCGAATCGGCCCCGGCCGTCGCGGGTGTCGATCTGCATGATCCCGACCGGCTTGCGATCCTGGTCCAGCAGCGGCACGCACATCAACGAGCGGATCTCACTCTCCGAGACGCTCTGGCTCTCGGGGAACTCCTTGGCCGTGTCCTTCGACAGGATCGCGTGGCCGTCGTTGAGCACGCGGTTCAGCACCGTCTTGCTGATCGTCAACTCGCCCGGCGGCCCGGTGCGCGACCGGATCGCCTCGGGCACGAGCGTCTGGCTCCCCGAGTCCCGCACCAGCACGAACCCGCGTTCCGCCCGCGGGAACAGCTCGAACAGCGAGTTGAAGATCCGGTCCAGTAGCTCGGAGAGCACCAGGGTCCCGCCCAGCTCCTGGCTGATCAATCGCAGCGCCTTCAGCTTCACCTCCGGACGCACCACCGGCAGGTTCTTCGAGCTGCTCTGGTTCACCACGTCGATCGCCGCGTAGACCGTCGACTGCTCCTCGTCGCCGTCCTGGATCGAGACCAGCCGGCTGCTGAACGTCAGCAGCAGCTCACCGATCTGGAGCGTATTGCCGTCCTGGAGCATCACCGGGTTCGCCAGCTTCATCCCATTGACGAACGTCCCGCGCGTGCTCCCCATGTCGCGCAGCAGGAAGCCCCCCTCCTTGCGCACGATCGCCGCATGCCGCCGCGAGACCGACTTCGGCTGGAGCACCACGTCGCACTCCGGGTTCCGGCCGATGATCGTGACGTCGCGCTCCAGCGTGAAGAGCTGGCCCGTGAACGGGCCGCTGATGATCTGCAACGTCGGGACGATACTCTGCGGAGTGCCCATTGGCGTCCCACGCCCTTTCACCGCACCGTCATCGGCGGATCACACCCCGCCGCCCCTGTCCAAACCGGCCATAATCCCGATTCTAGCAGATCCGATCACTCATACCTTGCCCCAGGTCCCGTCACGGCATCCTCATGATTTGCTGCAATGATGGCTACCATCCATTGTTGGGGCGGATTTCGCCCTCGGATTGGGCCGGCCCTTCCCATCATAACCGATGAATCGAAAAAATCCTTCGACTCACGAATTCCGGGGCGGTTCCTCGGGGGAATTGGCGTGTCCGGGGTCTCGGGCCGCAGGCGGTTGGGCCGTCGAGCCGAGCAGGAATTCGCCGACGGAGGTCTCGGTATGGATGTCGATGCCCGACGCCCGGGCGAACAGGTCGGAATCGCCGCCGCCGAGGGCGCAGGGGGCGAGCCCCATCGCGGTCGCCGCGAGGTACATGTTGTGGTAGACGACGCCGACGTGCTTGAGGACCAGGGCATACGCCATCGCCGAGTATTTCCACGCCAGGCGGGGGAAGCGGGTCGTGACGATCAGGAGGACCTGGATCGTCTCGCGCGGGACCGCCGCCGAGCCGGCCGCGTCGCGGAGGAGCCCCTCGACCTCGTCCGTCAACCCGCGCAGGGCGACGAGGGAGTGGCCCCTGGGCTCGTAGAAGTACAGCCCCGGCCCGAGACCCTCGCAGGCGCCGACCACCGCGTAGAATTCCAGCTCATAGAGCGCTCCGCCCGAGGGATAGGGCCGCGCGACGAACTCCGTCCGGACCGGACCCGCGGGCGTCTCGAGCGTGACGGCCTGCTCGCCGCGGACGCGCGCGACCCGGTACAGGAACTCGCCGAACTGGTCCAGCGCGATCGGCCGGCCGCCGAAGGTCCGCTGCGATCGCCGGTCCTCGACGACTCGGAAGAGCGGCGGATCCTCGCGGCCGAGCCGGTCCGGGTCGGGCCGCGGCAGCCGGATCGATTCACCCGTCGGGATCTCCCGGACCGGCGGCGGCATGGCGGCCCGCCCGGCCAGGCGATATGTTGCGCCAAACGGATGATCGCACCGCCCCCGGCGGCTGCGCGCATGGAATAGCAGGTCGTGGAACTCCCACCACTCGGCGGGGTCGTCGTCGATGCGGTCGTCCTCCGCCCGGGACCCGCCCTCGTCCGCCTCGAGCATCCCCGCCTCGTCGAGGAGCTTCAGCACCCCGTCGGACGCCCCACAGGGCAACGTGGAGGCAAGAATTAACAATTCGTTACGACTCGACCATGCCGCGAGGCCCGCGACCACGACCGCGGCGACCGGGTCGTGCAGCAGGATTCGCGCGGTCGACCGGGGCGACTCGATCACCAGGATTTCGCCCTCGCGCCGGAGGAACGCGAACCGCGACAGCCGATACCGTCGCTCGGTCGCGGGGCGAAAGGCATCGGCGGCGGTCCTCGCGAGGGTCGTGGTCATCGGCACGAACGAGGCGATCGGCCGGCCGTCGGCGACCAGTGTGCGCGCGAGCAGTCCGCGGCGCTCGAGTCGCTCGACGGCGTAATACCACGAGGCCAGCGCCTCGGGACCGCCGGCCTCCAGCACGGCCTCGGCGAGCCGCTCCTCGTCCCCGCCCCGCGGCGCCAGCCCGAGGATCGCGTCGACGATCGCGGCCCCGGCCGGCCGGATCGACACGCGCACGCCGTGCCCCTCGACGAGCACGCCGTAAACTTCCCCGCCGCTTCGCGCCGCCGCGACCCCTTCTCTGAGCGCGATCCAGGTGGTTGTGGTCATGGTTCTTCACCGCCCTGGCGAACCGGCGACGTGAGTCGCCGGGTGAATGTCGCCTCGGCGACGAAAATCGCCCGGATCAGGCATGGAGCAAAAGGACCCGGCGACTGACGTCGCCGGTTTGCCCGGGGGATGACCCGTCGACTGACGTCGCCGGTTCGCCCGGGTCTCTTTCCCTACAAGAACATCGGAATCGGATTCAAGTCGCTCTCCTCCGTCGGCCGGTCGAGCCAGCCGAGCGAGACCGGCACATCATACAGCCGCCCGGGTGCGAATCGCGCCCAGAAGTGCCGCAGTCCGGGCACGATCACCTTCACGACCGGTAGGACAATCTCGGGCCTGGTTTGATCCAGCACGATCAGCTCGAGTCCGCGCCCCTCGACGATCGCCTGGCAGCGCCGGACGTCGTCAGCCAGGTCATGGCCCGGCTCAACCCGGAACGACGAAGCCTGTCGGGTCGGCACACCCTCGGCGGGGAGCAAATACGGCTGATTGGCGACGGTCGCCGTCCGCAGCCATTCGAGGGTCTCGGCATCCTCGAGTCCGCCGCCGCCGCTGCCGGATGCGACGTCCTGCGCGCGTCCGGGGACGTTCGCGAGCATCTGGTTCATCTCGGTGACCGCGCGCAAAAGCGCGATCCGCGCATCCAGGTGCGCGCCGAAGCCCGGCATGATCCGTTCCTCGGGGCCGCCCACCTCGCGGGCGATCGCGGCAAACGCCGGGATGCCCAGGTCGGTGGTGAGATCGAGCACCCACATCTCCCGGCCGCGATCGCGGAGCAGACTGGCAATCCGGCGTAGATAGGGCTCGTCGAAGCTCTCGAGGTCGACCCCGGGCCTGCGAACGCGGTTGTACCACCAGAGCGCCACCGCGTCGCGCTCGACCAGCTCGAAGAAGCCCTGGAGGATCGCCTCCTCGGTCGTGTTCCCCGCCGCACAGCCGTTGGAATCGCCGATGCAAAACGGCTCGGCGCCGGGCGAGGGCAGGGGGGCATTGTAATAGCAGAAGGCCGTCGGCAGATATCGCGGCTCGCGCCGGGTCATCGACCAGGCGGGCGTCCAGTCGATCGCCAGGTCGGGATCCAGCGGCACCGGGACGAAGTGATAGTGGGACTTGTGCGCGTTCCACGCCTGGCGATCGCGATACTGCCGCTCGCTGAACAGCAGGCAATCGGCCAGCGGCACCGCGTCGGGGCCGAGCTGTCGAGCGGTGGCGCGTCGCATCGGCTCGTCGCCTCGATGGACGCCCGAGTATCGCTCGAGCCCCTCGCACAGCCCGCTGGCGCGCGCCTGGGCGTCGGTGGTCCCCTTGCCCGAGCTATTGTTGCGCAGGTCACCTTTCAGGTGCGCGAGGCTCCGGTGCCGCCGCGCCAGGTTGGTCCCGGCGAGGTAGACGTGCATCACGCCGTCGGTGTCGTCGCGGTCGCTCGCCGTCGGCCCGATGCGCTCCAGCATCGACACGGCGCCTGTGATCGGGCTGACATGATGCTCGTAGCGCCTGAGGGTCGCCTCGGGCGAGACCGTGCGCGACCCGGCGTCGCGCGCCGGGTCCCTCGGGCGCGCCTGGAGTACGATCGGAGTCGCGGCCAGCTCACCCCGGTCTCGCGTCTCTTCCCGACCCTGCCCGCATGCCGGGCAGAACGGCAGGCGGACCATCGTATGAGACTCGGCCTTCCAGGCGGAGGGGTCGAACGTCTGGATCTTCCCCTCGAGCCCCGGCGATTCGCCGCGGACGATCCAGTCGCCCACCGCGCCGGCGATCAGTCCCCACGCCGCCGCGGCCGAGGCCGGCAGCACGGCCGCGTCGTCGGGCGCCGTCGGCCGGGTGGTGCCGCCTTTCAGGTCCGGTCCATCCCTCGACTCGAGGTAAGCCGCCACGGGCGCATTGGCGCGCAGCCGGTGCGCCAGGCATTCCCAGCACCCGGTCACGCCGGGCCGGAACAGCGGGCCGAGCCAGAGCTTCGTCCCGACCGGGCGGACCAGCAGCCACGGCCGTCGGATAGCCAGCGCCTGCGCATTGATCGCCGCCAGCTCGGGCCGCCGGTAGCCGTCGGTTGCCACGACGAGCAACCGGCCCTCGCCGTCGTCGAGATCCTGATCGTCGGCCGTGACGCGGACCCTCATCATCTGGAGCAGCGCGCCGAGCGGCTGCGCATCCACTCCCAGCGCGCGAACAACCACCCGTGCCGCCGCCAGCCGTCGGACCGCGACGCGCGGGTCCACCCCCCGCGACCACCACCACGCCGACTCGCCATCCGCAACCCCCTCGTCCGCCTCGTCTCCGCAGAGGAAGCCTTTCTTTTCCAGTTGGCCCAGGACGTAGAACACCTCGGCGGCGGCGGCCCGACCCTCGAGGGAGTCGCAGACCTCGTCCGCCGAGCGGCCGCCGCCGAGCAGCATCGGCGCGACCAGCTCGTACAGCCGCCCGCGCAACAAGGTCTGCCCTGCGTCCGGCGCCAGCACAAAGACCCCCTCGCCTGGCACAACCTCCACGCGCAGGTGCGGCTTGAATCGCGGACGCTCCAGCATCGGGTCGCCTTGTTCTGATCGTTGATTGAGAGACAGTCAGCCGCCGCTCGCCGCTCGCCGTTCCCCAAGCCTTGAGCTCATCACAAAATCAACCTGGTTCGGAAGGGCGAGCCTCCCGGCGAGCCGGGACGTGGGGGAAGCCTCGCGCCATCCCGGCTCGGCAGGAGCCTCGCCCTCCCATCCGCGCACGACGGCGGATGCTTCGGGAGGGCGAGCCTCCCGGCGAGCCGGCACATGGAGGAAACATCGCGTCATCCCGGCTCGGCAGGAGCCTCGCTCTCCGATGTCTGCGACCGACGCTCAGCCGCACAGCCGGCAGATCCCGCAGACGCCACAACCCCCGCAGCCGCACCCGCAGCGACCACAACGGTGGCAGCCGCCGCAGCCGCAGTACGCCACGCCGGTCGGCACCAGCTCTTCCTCAGAGAGCCCCGACGGCGGCGGTGGCAGGATCAGGTGCAGCGTCTCGTCGCGCCAGGAGGTCTCGATGCCGCCATCCGCCACGCCCGCAGTCACGCGGACGTCGCCCTCGGTCTCGATTCCATGCTCGAGCAAAACGGCCTTCGGCTCGGCGAGCAGACGGTCCCGGAAGGCGTCGTCGGCCCAGGCTCGGGCCACGATCCGGCTCCATGACTTGCCGGAGATCGCTGAAGCTACGCTCACCATGTTCCCCCTTCCTTCCCTTCTCCAAAGGGCGTCGCGGATCCTCGGCCTCGCCCCGGAGCGGAGCGGGCCGGCGAATCGCCGCTTCGGCGAAAAAGCTGCACGCATAACCCGGGCCGACTCGCGCACCCACACGCATTTTCCCCGCAAAACCGCCGCGGTCGCCGGATGATGGATCCAGGTGAACCGGCGACGTGAGTCGCCGGGTCTGAGACGACCCCGGCGCCGTCAATCACCGGGTGCCGTGTCCAGGCGAACCGGCGACGTGAGTCGCCGGGTCATTCATCATGAAGAGAAAGCATCCGGCGCCTCACGTCGCCGCTTTGCCTGGATGTCTCCAATCGGTATCGAACTTGCGGCTTCGGGCGGGGAGGCGCGGCGCGGCCCAGCCCAGCCCGGTCGCTTCCGGGCCGTTCCCTGTCCGTCTCCCCATGATCGATCCAAGAGGAGGATGGCATGTCGACGCGCGGATGCCGAAATTGGGCGTGGACGCTGGTCGCACTCGTCGCCACGAGTTTCGCGGGATTCGGCCCCGGCCCGGCCGTCGCCGACGACCGGCCCAAACTGGTCCCCGAGGAGGGCTCGCTCCAGGTCGTGCTCCTGCGGCACAAGGCGGTCCGCGACGACCTGAAGCTCACCCACCGCGAGGCCCGCAGGATCCACGAATTCACCGAGGCCCAGTGGAAGAAGGCCCAGAAGGCCGAGGAACTGGCCGACGACAAGGAGCGCGACCGCCGCTACGACGAGATGACCCGCGAAAACGATCGGTTCCTCGGCGAGATCCTCAACGGCGAACAGCGCAAGCGCCTCGACCAGATCACGCTCCAGGTCGCGGGCCTGCTCTGGATCACCCGCCCGGACGTCGCCGCCGAGCTGAAGCTGACCGACGAACAGAAGCAAAAGGCCGCCGAGTACCAGAAAGTCGCGCACAGGGAGATGGAGGAACTCCTCCATTCCGAGACCCGCCGCGATCGCCACGCCGAGCTTCGCAAGCTCCACCAGACCAGCAAGAAGCGCCTGCTCGAGCTCCTGACCGACGAGCAGGAGGCGAAGTTCCACGAGATGATCGGCCACCCGTTCCGCGGCGAGCTCCGCTTCGACGAGCCGGCGCTGGTGGAGGAGCCGAAGTAGCCGGCAATGGTGATGAACCAGGGGCGGGGGCGAGGAGGAACGTCGGCGTTTCCTCTCCGCTCGCCGCACGCGATCCTCGCGTCCGGGGCGGCCCGTTCAGGGCCTCAGGTTTCTCCGATCTCGCTGACGATCGCCCCCACGAACGACTTCGCGTCGCCGAAGAGCATCAGCGTTTTGTCGAGGAAATACAGCGGGTTCTCGATCCCGGCGAACCCGGGGCTCATCCCCCGCTTGATGACCATCACGGTGCGTGCCTTGTCGACGTCGAGGATCGGCATCCCGTAGATCGGGCTGTTCCGATCCTCGCGCGCCGCCGGATTGGTCACGTCGTTGGCCCCGATGACGAGCGCGACGTCGGTCTGGGGAAGATCGCCGTTGATCTCGTCCATCTCGAGCAGGTGGTCATACGGGATGTCGGCCTCGGCGAGCAGCACGTTCATGTGCCCCGGCATCCGGCCGGCCACGGGATGAATCCCGAACACCACCTCGGTGCCGCGCTTCGTCAGCGCATCGTACAGCTCGCGGACCTTGTGCTGCGCCTGCGCCACGGCCATGCCGTATCCCGGCACGATCACGACCCTGGTCGCCGCCGTCAAAATCGCCGCGGCCTCCTCGGGCGTCGCGCTGCGCACGGAACGCGCCTCCTGCTCGCCGGCCGCCGCGACCTGCTCCTGGCCGAACGCCCCGAACAGGACGTTCGTAAACGACCGGTTCATGGCCTTGGACATGTTCACGGAAAGGATAAACCCCGAGGCCCCGTCGAGCGCCCCGGCGACGATCAACAGCTTGCTATCGATCGCGAATCCCATCGCCGACGCGGATAGCCCCGCGTACGAGTTCAGGAGCGAGATCACCGTCGGCATGTCGGCCCCGCCGATCGGGACGATCATCATCACGCCGAACGCCAGCGCCAGCACGATGATCGCCGGGAACAGCACCGGGTTGGCCGGATGGCGCACCAGGAACACCGCCGCGACCACGGCCAGCGCCAGCACGCCCAGGTTGACGAGGTTCTGCCCCCGGTAGGTAATCGGCCGCTGCGGCAGGATCTCCTGGAGCTTGCCCGCGGCCATCAGGCTGCCGGTGAACGTCAAGGAGCCCAGGATCACCTCCATCGACAGCACCGACATCAGGAACGGCGGCACCTCGGGCCGGTTCAGGTAGTACTCGGCCGCGCCGACGAGCGTCACGCAGAGCGCGCCGAACGCGTGCGAGAGGGCCGTCCGCTGCGGGACCGCCGTCATCGGCACCATGCCCAGCCGCACGCCGATGATCGAGCCGAGCACCAGCGCCCCGGCGATCCACCTGTAGTCGACGATCTCGCGGTGCAGGAGCGTGCCGACGATCGCCAGCAGCATCCCCAGCTCGCCCGCCCACACCCCGCGCCTCGCGGTCGTCGGCGAGCTCATCCACTTCAGCGAGAGGACGAACAGCGCCGTGGCCGTCAGGTACGTCGCCTCGATGAAATACTCGCCCCGGAAAAAATCATTCATGATGATGGCTTCTTCGGTCCGCTCGCCCGGAACATCCGGAGCATCCGGTCGGTGATCATGAATCCGCCCACCACGTTGCTCGTCGCCGCCACGATCGCGATCGTGCCCAGCACTGTCGCCAGCGTGCCCCGGTGCGAACCGGCCAGGATGATCGCGCCGACCACCGCGATCGCGTCGAGCGCGTTGGTCAGCGACATCAAGGGGGTGTGCAACAGCGGCGACACCCGCCGGATCACCTCGAAGCCGATAAATGCCGCCAGCATGAACACATACAGGCTCGAGATCAGGTCGAGCTTCATGTCGGGGCTCCTTGCTGCGGCGCGGTCGCGAAGAACTCGAGGACCCGGGCGTTCACGACCCGCCCGTCGTGGGTGAGCAGCGTCTCGCGGACGATCTCGTCCTCCGCGACGGAGGCGGCATCGGCGCGGACCCTGCCGTCCTTCACCAGATGGAGCAGGAACGCCGTGATGTTCCGCGCGTACATCTGGCTGGCGTGATACGGCACGGTCCCCGCGAGGTTGATCAGGCCGATGATCGTAACCCCGTTTACGGCGACGACCTCCTCGGCGCGGGTCAACTCGCAGTTGCCGCCGCGCTCGGCCGCGAGATCGACGATCACCGACCCCGGCGCCATCCGCGCCACCATGTCGGCCGTGACGAGCACCGGCGACTTCTTGCCGGGGATCACGGCGGCCGTGATGACGACGTCGCTCTCGCCGACGACCCGGCCGAGCAGCTCGCGCTGCCGCTGGTAAAACGTCTCGTCCTGGGCGCGGCCATATCCCCGGGCGTCCTGCGCGTCCTTCGCCTCGATCGGCAGCTCGACGAATCGGCCGCCCAGGCTCTGCACCTGCTCCCTGGCGGCCGGCCGCATGTCATACGCCGAGGTCACCGCGCCCAGCCGCTTCGCCGTCGCGATCGCCTGGAGCCCCGCGACCCCTGCGCCGATGACCAGCACCCGCGCCGGCGTGATCGTCCCGGCCGCCGTGGTCAGCATCGGGAACAGCCGCGGCAGCCGCTCCGCAGCAAGCACGGCCGCCTTGTACCCGGCCACCGTTCCCATCGACGACAGCGCGTCCATGCTCTGCGCCCGCGTCGTTCGCGGCATCAACTCGACCGAGAAACTCGTCACGCCCCGCTCGGCCAGCTCGCGGATCGTCTCGATCGAGCCCAGCGGGCGCTGAAAGCCGACGAGGGCCTGGCCGGCGCGTAACAACGGCAGGTCGTCCCGACCGGTCCGGTCGTTCGAGCCGTAGCTCAGCACCTGAACGATCAGGTCGGCCGTCGCGAAGACCTCGGCCCGGGATGCGGCGATCCGCGCGCCCTTCGCGGCGAAGTCGGCGTCGGGATAGCCCGCGGTGACGCCGGCCCCGGCCTCGATGACGGTCTCGAACCCGGCCTTGGTGAGGTTCGGTATCACGCCCGGCACCAGGGCCACCCGCTGCTCGCCCGGGAACGACTCTCGTGGCACTCCGACGATCATGCGGCTGGCTCCCGGCGGCGAGAAGACGCGAGCCCCGCCGGCCGTCGTCCCCCTCGTGCCGCGAACCGCCGCCGCGCGGCGGTCTTCACCGCCGCGCGAGGCTCGAGGTCGCGACCACGATCGGGGAAGGCGACGGCATCATCCGAACGGACTGGCTCGATCGATCGAACGAGGCCGGCCCATCCGGCCGAACCGGGCTGGGCTGGGCTCCGAATGGCTCCGAGAAAACCCGCGCGTTCACCCCGGCGCCGCACGACCCGATCGCGCCGGGGGAACGCGTCGAATCGCCATTCTAACCGCGCCCGGATCAATGTCCACGCACTGCCGCCGGCTCGCCCATTTTGCGGTCGCGTCCGCGCGATCGTTGTGGCGACGGCGCCCGCCGGCGCCGACAGGCTCGGCGCCGGCCGCGGCCGTCACACGGTCATTGCCCGGGACACTCGCCGCCCGGGGCGCTCGCCTTCATCCGCTCCATCGTCTGCTCGGGCGTCAGGTCCTCGAGGTGCTCGGCGATCGACCAGACGTGGCCGAACGGGTCGGCCAGCGTCCCGAAGCGGTCGCCCCAGAACATGTCGGCCAGCGGCATCTGAACCGTCGCCCCCGCCTCGACGGCCCGCGCGAACGCCGCGTCCGCATCCGTCACGTACATGAACATCGACACCGGCGGCCGGCCCTGCGGGCCCAGCATCCCGTGCTCGGGGAACTCGTCCGACAGGAACACCTTCGAATCGCCGATCTTCAGCTCGGCGTGGCCGATCCGCGGCTGGCCGTCCGGGCCCGGCATCGGCATCCGCGAAACCTCCTCCGCGCCGAAGGCCCGCTTGTAGAACTCGATCGCCTCCGCGGCCCCCTTCACCATCAGGCCAGGCGTGAGCGTGTGATAACCCGCCGGAATCGGATGCGGCATGTCCAGCTCCCTTCATCTCGCTCAAGGACCGACCCGCCTCGCTCTGTCCGCATGAACAGATAACGCGTCGGGTTCGCAGATTCAAACCTCTTATCGGCGTATTGTCAACGGCTGTACAGTAAAAAAGAGATGAAGCTCCTGTTTTCCGCATGGCAGCATGGAGGTCTCGCCCCGGCCCGCGCCGGCGCGAAACCATCGGCCAGCAGGGGCCGCGAGCGGGGCATGACGGGACATGCCCGTGCCGGTCGCATCGGGGCATGTTGCTTGCAGCACCGGTGGACGTGCGGTAGATTCGAGGCTCGGCCGGCAGGGTGCCGGTGTTGAGGATGTCCGCGCCGATGGCAATGGGGGACCGGCCTTGACGACCGGGGTTCGCCAGATCGGCGAGGGGATCGGGGGTCGGGCCGGGATTCATGAAGATTCATTCGGCGGGGCAAAATCACGTCACACTCGCTCTCGCCCGGATGTATGAGAGGGAGTGCCGGGCCGGCGAATGGGCCCGGGTTATGCCGGGTCGCGGCGGGGACGATCGATCCGCATCGTGACATCACCCGGCGACGGACAACCGCGTAATCAAGGTCGATCATGCCGATCAAGGACTTGCTGAGAGCCGCAACACGGGCCCGCCTGCGCGCATCCGGACGGCGAGGGCGCCTGCCCACCGGGTCGATTCGCGACTGGCGGCTGGAAGACCGCTGCCTGCTCGCGTCGAACGGGCCGATCGCGTTCCCGACCCCCTCCGTTCACAAGCTCAACCAGGTCATGTACGACGGGGTGACGGGCGCGTACGAGAAGACGATCACCGTCACCAACAACAGCTCCACCCAGTACCTCTACGCGTTCCTCGAGGGCGCGAACAGCCGGCAGGCGATCGGCCAGTACGCCGGGACGGCCGCCTTCGACCCCTTCGACCCTTCCAACCAGGAGTACCGCGGGTACATCGGGTACACCGACGGGACCAACAACTACGCCGGCCTCCCGCCCCAGTCATCCATCACGATCACGGTCCCGCTGGCCTTCTGGGATTCGTGCCGGATCATTTTTTCGACCGACGGCTCCGACCAGTTCGCGACCAGTAGCGCCGGCTCGCAGCCGGGCGCGCCGTTCTATTTCCTCGATACGAATACCCAGGCGACCTACTTCGGCAATATCACGACCAACGGTAGCAACCAGTATCAGCTCGATTTCACCCCGATCTACGACAGCTTCGACGCGGCGAACGGCGGCATGCCGACGACGAGCGCCTGGCAGTCGCCGATCACCCAGGGGATCCTCCAGGGCGGCCAGACCTACACCGTGACGGGCCCCGGCCTTCCCCCGGGCGGCGACCAGGTCACGATCGACGCCGGCTCACCCAACTCGATCACCCTGCCGGGGCAGGCGAGCGTCCAGACCGCGCAGCAGTATGTCTTCACGGCCGAATCCGGCCAGAGCATCTCGCCGACCGCGACCTACATCCAGCCGGATTTCAGCCTCACCACGGGCGGCACGACCACCACCAACGGCCTGGTCATGTGGTATCACGCCCTGAACGCCAAGGCCCCCAACAACGACGCCCCGTTCCAGCTCACCGAGGCGACGTTCCGCGGCACCTTCTACGACCCGAAGATCAACGTCGGGACGGGCTTCCAGTACCTCGTGGGATCCGACGTCATCGGCGGGGCGGATACCAACTCGGCCGACTACGACCTCTCGTTCGTCGACTCGATCAACCTGCCCGTGGCCATGGAGGCCACGAATGTGACGGTCCCCAACACCACGACGTCGACGCCGTTCGGCTGGGTCGGCTCGTCGCAGACGCTCGACGCGTTCCAGAGCGCGGTCACCGCCTTCACCTCGCCGAACGCGGCCGGCGCCAACACCAACGCGCTGGGGACCTATTTCGGCGGCAAGGGCTACCCGAGCTACGTCCAGGTCGACCCCGGGAATGTCAAGCTCCCCTCCGGCCAGAACCTGTTCCTCGCCAGCCCGGTGACGGGCGGCCAGGCCGATATCATGTACCACAAGTCATTCTCGGATAACTCGGTGATCAACTCGCCGCTCTACGCGCTGACCAGCGGCGGCACCGGGCCGAGCCTGCTGGCGATCGGCGGCGATCCCATCCACCCGAGCCAGGGCCAGGACCTCGGCCTGAACACCAGCACGATGGCGAACCAGTTCGCCCTCGACGACCTCATCGCCAACAACCTGGCGAACGGCCAGACGTACGACGTCACCTACAACATCGGCGGCACGAACTACTCGGCCGGCCACGTCATCGGCCTGTACTACGCGGCCGACGGCACGACCATCATCGGGGTCGAGCTCAGCCAGGCCGTCCCGGCCAACGCCTCGTCGAATGTGTACCAGTTCACCCTGCCGCAGCACGACTACGCCGGCTCCGCCATCGCCGGGCTCTGGTACTCGTGGGCGAAGTATTACGCCGATAACGTCGCCTCGACGGCCACGGATGCCAGCGGCGCGATCACAAATGGAAATATCCTCAAGCTCTCCGCGGCCGCGCAGGGCCTGGTCGCCGGCATGACGGTCACCGGTCCCGGCGTCCCGAACGGAACGGTCGTCCTCTCGGTGGGCTCGGACGACCAGACCATCGAGCTGAGCCAGGTCGTCCAGGCAACGTCCGGCACCTTCCACTTCGCCAGCCCCTCCTTCTCGTCGATCGTCGGCTTCGATCCGACACCGGGCGGGAACACGCCCCTCGTCAACCTGTCGTTCACCGGCGCCCAGCAGCAGGCGGAGGCGATGGCGTTCGCCCAGACCGTGTTCATCACGATGAGCGCGTGGAGCCCCAGCGTCCCCTCGGGCACCGCGAACGGCTGGATCCCCCTGCTGGCCAATATCATCGGCGGCAACCTCGGCACGGATTTCCTCCCGCAGGCCAACGCCGACGTCGTCCGGGTCCTCACCGACCTGAGCAAGTCGGCCCTCCGCGGCGTGCCGGATTTCACCAACCCGCTGTACTCGAACCCCGCGCAGTGGTATCCCGACCCCGCCCTGCCGGCCGGCGGCCAGACTTACAACGTCTTCAACCTCGACCCGTTCGTCTGGTTCATCCACGACAAGCTTGGGCTGACGGCGTATGCCTTCGCCCTCGACGACGACATCGGCAACGTCAATGCCGGCGGCGCGACGAACATCGCCATCAGCGTCGGCGGTCTGGGCGGGCTGCTGAACAAGGACTCCTACACGAACACCTCGCCATTCGGCGTCGTCAGCACGTCCGCGTCCACCGCGCAGGCCGGTACCAGCTCGCTCTCCGGGCTGACCAACTCCCAGATCGTCAACCAGGTGAGCCCGTACGACTACAACCACACCACGCCAGGCACGCTGGTCAACGGTCCCGGTGTCCCGACGGGCACCACCGCGCAGTTCGTCAGCATCAACACCAGCGACCCGTCGCAGTCCAGCTTCGTGCTGTCCAACCCGCTGACGTCCGACGCCGGCGGCTCCACCTTCGCGTTCTTCGGGCCGATGAGCTTCACGGGGACCGTGCTCGGCGCCGGGCAGCCGCTTGACACCATCGATTTGACCAGCCAGGACGCCTATAACACCTTGCTGAAGCTGGGCCCGCTTCAGGAGATTCAGGTCACCGGCGAGGGCATCGACCCGGGAACGACCGACAAGATCCATTCACTGACCCAGGACCCGACGACGGGCGCCTACGTGCTCCAGCTCGACAATCCCCTCGACCCCAGCAAGGTCTCCCAGCACGGGGCCTACTACGCGTATACCTTCGGCTATCCCCAGGCCGGGCTGATCCGCGATCCCGGCTTCGAATGGGTGAGCGTTCAGGGCCTTACGGGGGACTTCAACCACGGGTCGCAGGTCACGAACGGAACTGTCGACTGGACTTTCACGGACGGCTCCCCACCGTCCGGGAACTGGTACGCCGGCATCGCCTACGGCAACTCCGCCTCCAGCACCTACACGAAGAACAATCCGGCCCCGCCCCAGGGCGTCCAGGTCGGATTCATCCAGGGCGATAGCAGCATCAGCCAGACGGTCACCCTCGGCGGCGGGACGTACCTCCTCAAGCTTCAGGGTGCGCTGAGCGACTCGCAGTCTCCCCAGACTCTGAACGTGTGGGTCGACAACACGATGGTCGGCACCATCCAGCCGACGAGCACGCAATACGCGCCGTTTTCCGTGCAGTTCAATGTCCCGGCCGGGAAGCATACGATCCTGTTTCAGGGCGCCATCAAGAGCGACGGAACGGCCCTCATCGACGCGGTCTCGCTCGCGCCGGCGTCGTCGCTCTCCTCGCCGCCGTCGACGCTCGCGATCGGCTCGATCCCCGCTCAGTCGGCGAACGAGGGCTCGCCCGTGTCGTTCACGGCAGTTGCATCGGGTGGGACCTCGCCGTACACCTACAGCCTGGCCCCCGGTGCCCCGGCCGGCGCGACGATCGACCCGAACACCGGCGTGTTCACCTGGACGCCGACGACCCCGGGCCGGTACGCGGTGACGATCGACGCGACCGACAGCAGCTCCCCGGCGCAGACGGTCGCGCAGACCGTGGCGATCACGGCCAACGACGTCGCCCCGGCCGTGTCGCTGAACGCCGGCTCGGCAGTCGTCCACGGCGCAAGCTTCCGCGAGTCGGGCGCCTTCGCCAGCCTCACACCCGGCTCGTTCGCCGCGGATGTCAATTACGGCGACGGGACCGGCCTCCAGCCGCTGCCGCTGGGCCCGGCGAACACGTTCGTTCTTGATCACACCTATCAAAGGCCCGGAACGTACACCGTGATCGTCGATGTCCGCGACGCCTTCGGCGGCGTCGGGACCGCCGGCCTCACCGTCACGGCGGCCGCCGCGCCCCTGGTCTCGGGCTACGGCCGCGGTCGCGACGCGTTCGTGGCCGAGCTCTATCAGGTGGCTCTCGGCCGCGCCCCCGGCGCGGGCGAGCTGAAGCACTGGTCGCGGCGCCTGGCGGACGGCCTGGATCGCCGGGCCCTGGTGCGGCTTATCGGGAGTAGCGCCGAGCACCGGATGAAGTCGAAGAAGGGACTGGTCAAGCCGGTCGCCCTCGAGCGGTTGTACCGCGAGGCCGCAGCCGTTCAGAGGCAGACCGTCCGCCGCCACCTTCCGCCTCCGTCCGGCCCCCTGACGCTCACGATCGCCGGTCCGCCGGTGGCGAACGCCGTCGCCGACCCTCCGGTCGGGGCCAGGACCATGGGGTTGCGACCCGCCGCAATTCCCGATCCAATCGTCGTACGATCCGGGCCGCGACCGTCAAAATCGGCGGACGCGAGTCTCCTCTCGGATCCGCCCGGTCGGTGATCGGCGATCGGTGATCGGCGACGCGACTCCAGGGAGCGACATCATGCGGAACGTGATCCCCTCGGCGATCGTCATCGCCGTCAGCCTGCACGCTGGCGCCGCCGGGTTCTCCATGCCGCAGGACCCGGGCGCCCGCCCCTCGGCCGGCGAAGCAACGGGAGCCGCCCCGGACTCGTTGCGTCACATTTTCAACGGGAAAGGCCAGCCCCTGGCCGGCGTCCGCCGCGTCGTATTCCTGGGCGACAGCATCACCTACTCCGGCCAGTACGTCGAATACCTGGAGGCCTACCTGCGAATCCGCCAGCCGTCGCTCCGGTGCGAGTTCCTCAACGTCGGCCTGCCCAGCGAGACCGTTTCGGGGCTCTCGGAACCAGGCCACGCCGGCGGCGCGTTCCGGCGCCCCGATCTCCACGAGCGGCTGGAGCGCGTCCTCGAGCGGACGAGGCCCGACCTGATCGTCGCCTGTTACGGGATGAACGACGGAATCTACCACCCGTTCAGCCCCGAGCGATTCCAGAAGTACCAGGACGGGATGCGGCGGCTGCGCGAGCGAGCGGCGGCGATCGGCGCCCGGGTGCTGCACGTCACCCCGCCGGTCTTCGACCCCCAGCCGATCCGTTCGAATACCCTCCCGGCCGGCCTGGCCGAATACCGACAGCCCTACGAGGGCTACGACGAGGTGCTCGCGCGCTACGCCGAGTGGCTCCTGGCCCGGCGCGCCGACGGCTGGGATGTCGTGGACGTCCACGGCCCGATGAAGCAATTCCTCGTCGAGGCCCGCCGCCGCGACCCGCGCTACCGGTTGGCCGATGACGGCGTTCACGCCAACGCCACGGGCCACTGGCTCATCGCCCGCGAGATCCTCCGGCACTGGGGCGTCCGGGACCCCGCGGTCATCGAGGCGGTCGACGGCGAGAAGGTCCTGGCAGGATTCCCGCATGGGCCGGCCGTCCTGAAACTCGTCCAGCAGAAGCAACGGCTGCTCAAGGATGCCTGGCTGACCAGCACCGGACACAAACGCCCGGGCATGAATCGCGGCCTGGCGCTCGACGAGGCCCGACGGCAGGCCCAGCGGCTGGATACTGAGATTCTCGCGTTGATAAATGGTAAGAGTATCGGAGCTAGAGCGCATTGCAGTTGGGTGGCTCACGGAGGCGCTGGGCCGGGCCGGCCAGGAGTCGGTGCCGACAGGGCTCCGAGCCCCCGTCAGGGGGCGATCGCACGTAGCCGGGGGGCGTCAGCCCCCCGGGATCGGACCGCCGCGCCACACACCGAAGTTCCGAGCCCCCGTCAGGGGGCGA
>DAIDHB010000393.1 GCA_027452145.1 Planctomycetales bacterium | reverse complement strand
CTCGCGGTCGCGTACTGGGTGAATGGTCAGATGCGGTCAGAGCGGGCACGAGAGGGGGAAGAGGACAAAGTTCAATCGCCGCGACGGACCAGGGACGGGGTCGTAGAGCTGGGGACCGAAGAGGCCGAGCGCTTCGGGCTGGAAGATGGTCCCGCGCGGGCCGTGTCCTGGACCGAGCGGGTCGCGGTCTACGGCCTGGTGGTCGCCAACCCAAAGGCCATCGTCGAGGTCCGATCACCCTATTCCGGAACGCTGCGCGCGGCCCCGGACGCCCCCTGGCCCGCGCCCGGCCGCTGGGTCCACTCCGGGCAGACCGTGGGCTGGATCGACGTCCGGGTCGCGGCCCAGGAGCGTCTCACCCTGCAGGACAACCTCAACACCGCGCGGCTGAAGAAGCAGGGAGCTGAGAAGGTCGTCGCGCTCCAGCGCAAGCGGGTCAAGCGCGTCGAGAGCGTCTCGCGATCGGAGATCGTCCCGGGACAGCAGCTCGACGATGCCAAGGTCTTGCTCGCCGACGCGGAGACCCAACTGGCGATCGCGGCGGCGGCCGTCGATCTGTGGCGAAAGGCCCTGGACGAGGTCGATCGGCCGGGCCAACGCGAGGCGACCACGTACAGCCAGCCGCTGATCGCGCCCAGCGAGGGCGAGGTCACGGAGCTCGCGGCACGGCCGGGGATGGCGATCGAGGCGGGCGGACTGGTGACGCAGCTCGTCGACTTCCGCCGGCTGCTGGTGCGGATGGAAATCCCGCCGGACGTACTGGCCTCGGGCCCGCCCGGTCCGTTGCGGCTCCAGGCGATCGGGGCGAGTCTGGCGCCTCGGGCTGGAATCGTGCCTAACGCGGCGGTCGCCGGACCGCCCCCGACGCTGGAGGTGGTCCCTGTCGGCCCCGCCCTTGGTGTGGATCCCGCCTCGCAGTTCGCCAGTTACTGGTACGAGCCTGCGCCGGAACGGCCCGAGGACGTGGCCGGGAAGGCGGGTTCAGCTTCCACCGGCGCGACCGACGGCCCGGGGACGCTCTGGCGCCCCGGACTCCAGGTCAAGGGGTCTTTGATGCTTCCAGGGGCCTCGGCGCGACCGGCCGTGGAGGTCCCCGTCGGGGCCGTCCTCTTCCACCAGGGCCGGGCCCTGGTGTACGTCCGGGTCCGGCCTGGCGACTACGAGCGCCGGGAGGTGCGGCCGCTGGACCGTGACGGCGAGAACTGGGTGCTCGCGACGCGACAGCCCTCGGACCCCGCGGGTCTGGAGGCTGGCGAGATCGTCGTCCACCGCGGGGCGCAGGTTCTCCTCTCTGAGGAGTTCCGTGGCGACGTGGACGCCGACTGAAAACGCGGCGTACGTTGCTGGCCCGGCGGACCCGGCTCCGCGGGCGATTCCCACTCCTCAGCGGCCCCCTACGATCCCTGAGCCTTTTTATGCTTCAAGCCATCGTCTACTGGTCGATCCACAACCGGGCCGTTGTCGTCGTGCTGTCAGCGCTCCTGCTGGCCTTTGGGTTTTACGCAGTCGAGCACGCCAGGCTCGACGTGTTCCCCGAGTTCGTCCCGCCACAGGTGGTGGTACAAACCGAGGCACCGGGACTCGCCGCCGACGAGGTCGAGCCGCTCGTCACCCTGCCGATCGAGCAGGCGCTCCTCGGCATTCCCCGCCTGGACGTACTGAGATCGCAATCGATTCAGGGCCTCTCGGTTAGCACGCTGATCTTCCAGGACGGGACCGACATTTATCGAGCGCGTCAACTCGTTGCCGAGCGACTGACCGAGGTTGCCGGGCAG
>DAIDHB010000392.1 GCA_027452145.1 Planctomycetales bacterium | reverse complement strand
TCGGGCCACCGTCCGTGGTGAACCCGGAGAGCCGTATGCAGCGACGAGTTGCATGTACGGTTCGGAGGGGGGCGGTTGGAAAAGTGCCCGCGAGGGTAACTCGCTGGCCGCCTACCCTACTTCTTCCTCGACCTGCCGTCGTCGCGGGAGCGGGAGCAGATCTGGGCGATGTACGTGCGGCGGTTCGGTCTGGAGCCGGGTCGGCGGCTGCCCGAGTCGCGCGACTGGACGGGGGCGGAGATCCGGTCGTGCTGCCGGCTGGCGGCCTTGCTGGACGTGCCGCTGGCGGAGGCGGCGACGAACATCGTGCCGGTGGCGGTGACGGCGGGCGAGGCAGTGGAGCGGCTGCAGCAGTGGGCGGCGGGCCGGTGCCTGTCGGCCGAGCGGTCCGGCGTCTACACGCGGGAGGGCAACGGCCTGCCTCGGTCGGGCCGGAGCGTGCACCGCGGCGACCCCAACGAGAACTGATCGCGATCCGGCGGCCCGGGCTCGGTGCCCGGGCCGCCGACTCGCCCGGAAAGGAGATGCGCCTTGAGCGCCTGGTATGAGCTGTCGGGCACCGCGCGCCTGCGGAGGTGCCCAGAGGTCGAGTCGATCCTGGAGGAACTCCGCGACCTGCGGCGTGAGGAGTTCAAGGTCGTGCTGGCCGATGCCGGGGACGGGTCGATTGAGGTGACGTTCCGCGGCGGGTCGGAGTTCACCGACGCCGGGGCCGACGAACTGGACGGCCTGCTGGCCTCGCTGGGCCGGCACGCCGTCGAGCCGGCCGCGTTCACTGGGCTGTTCGACGACGAGCTGAGCGTCGTGCCGCTCGACCCGGCCGACTGGTCGGCCCCGTCCCCGTGCGGCGTCCCGGTCCTGGGCCTCGTCCGCTGAGCGGCGGGGGCCGGGTTGCTGCCGAAGTTCAACGACAAACCCGAGGAGGGCTGGAGACCATGATGCCCGGCGATCGCTTCGTCGGCGCCCGCTTCCCGCTCGGCCGGCTGGTGATCACGGCGACCGCGGCCACCCGGCTGACGGGCGACGAGGTCGCCGACGCGATCGTCCGGCACGCCCGCGGCGACTGGGGCGACCTGGGCCCCGCGGACGCCGCCGAGAACGACCCCGCACTGCGTGAGGGGCTCCGGCTGCTGTCGGCCTACGGCCGCGGCGAGCGGCGGTTCTGGATCATCACCGAGGCGGACCGGTCGGTCACGACGGTCCTGCTCCCCGACGACTACTGAGGGTTTTCCCCATGAAGCAACCATCCGACCTGACCCGCGAGGAGCTGGAGGACATCGTCTCGCAGGTCCGGAACGTCCTCTGGAAGGACTACAGCACCGACGAGCTCGACCCCGACCGGAGCTGGAACAGCGAGACGATCGAGTGGGTCTCGGGCGTGCTGGAGGACGCCGGGCTCAAGCCCGACCGGGTCGTGCAGAGCAAACCTTCGCCTCAGGAGGCGACCGCGCCGGAGGGCGACCAGCCGGACGATCCCCGGGTCGCCGCGATGGCCACGGCCTTGCAGGCGCTCGTGAGCACCATCGAGGCGACCGGCGGTTGCATCCGCCTGGCTGGCGAGGTCCGCGCCAGTGAAGGCCCCGAGGCCCTCGCATCCGGCGACGGCCTGCCGGTCCCCGCCGGCGACGAATCCTGGATCGACCTCGGGCACGCGTACGTGCTCGCCTGCCAGGCCCTCGGCCGCGAGCCGATGGTGCGCGACGAGGACGACGCCGACGAGGACGACAGCGGTACCTGACCCGGTCCGGCAAGGCGCGGCGTGTGGTTGCCCCTTCGCGTGATCGACGCGAGGAGGCGACCGCACGCGCCCGCCCCCGCCGATCCGGCAGGAGGACTCCCATGCCCGTGCTCGTTCCCGTGTCGGGGGATGCCGCCTGGCGGGCATTCTTCGCGGCGTACGCCGGATCTTCCAGGCCGTGAACCGTTCCGGCAGGCGCGGCTCAGCGGAGCCCAACGACAGCCGCTTCTGGTTATGCCACGGGGTGATTGCCGAGGGTGAGGATGGCCAAGAGGAGCAGGACGAGCTCCCTGGCATGCCTCATGATCCTCGAACCATCCTATCTCGCCCACAGGCACCGTGTCTTCGCGATCACGGAGATCATCGCTGGCTCCCGGGAAGTCCACCCGAATCGCGTTACTCAAGGACCACAATGACTCGGCCGATGGGACGAACTCCTCACGAGATCAAGTCCCGGCCTGGTTGGAGCGATAATCACATCATGCGTGTTTCGGCCCGTTTTCTGACACGACCGATTCCTTTGGAATCATAGCTCACGGGCCTAACTCACTTCCGAGAGCGCGATCGCGCCCGCGCCGCGTTGATCGTCGGCATCGTCTGGTCCGCCCGAAGTACTGCGACATGATCGAATTCATGCCGTATGCGGTGACGTCCTTGACGTGGTACGAGCGCGGCCTCCATGGCCGTCGGGCGGGAAGGCGTGGACGCGCCGCGTTACGCGGGCCGTCCGCATGCTGACGAGGGCGTCGCCGATGGGTCTCGGCGAGAGTTCCGACCGGCGCGCCATCGTCTCTTCGCCAGTCTCGGGGGCTTCCGGGCACAGAATCTTCCGATGCCAGGGGATGTTTGAACTAGAGTTCTCCCGGGCGCAACCACCGAGCCCTGAGATGCTGGAGATCCTGCCTTGGCCGATTCCTTCTGGTCCGAAAAAAGAGCCGCCGGTCCGGGGATCGTGTCGGTCGATTCCCTGGCCCGGGCGATCGGAGAGGTTCGGGAGGAATTGCTCACCTGGATCGATGCCGAGCTCTCTCGACTGCGCGATCTGCAGCGGGAAGAGGACCGTTCGATGAGGGCTGCGTCGGGCGTATCGGGGTCGACGCGGCTCCATCCGAGGGATCCCGGCATGGTGCTCCCGCCGACCGTCCGCGATGGCGGCGGCCCGGCGACAACGGATGAAATCGCGGGGATGGGCAGGGGAATGAGCCGGAGCGGTGGGTGGTCCAACGATCGGGACTCCAATGCGGACGTCGATGAGCCGCGCAGCGTCGCCCGCGGATCCGGTATGGATCTCGAACCCCGATCGGCTCCGGGCGATCCCGGCGAGCGGCTCGATGCCCTGGCCCGGCGACTCGATCACCGACTCAAGCAGGCGGCAGGAGCGCCGAAGGTGCCTCCGGCGACCACCGCCGACGGGGGGAAGGACATGCCAGACGAAACCCGCTACACGTCCTCGAGTCGGACCGTGGGATGGTCTTCGACGGGCGATTCAACGGCCGAGGGAGGGCGGTGAGATGATCGGCGAGCAGAAATGGTTGTGCCTCTTCCGCGGCGATGCGGGGCCGATGGCGGTCCCTGCGGAGTCGGTGGCCGAGATCCTGGAGATCAATCGAATCGTCCGGCTGGCCTGGAATCCGCCCCAGGTGGACGGCCTGTGCTCCTTCCGCAGGGAGGTCGTCCCGGTCGTCCGGTTGACCTCCTCGCCGCGCGGTGCGGGGGGCGATCCCCCGGGCGGGCCGGAGGCAACGACCATCACCGATCCGCTCGACGGGACCCCGCACGAGGAGGACCCCGCCCGGAGCATCCTCCTGATCCTGAAGGCGGGGCGTGGTGCCTGGGGGGTCCGGAGTGATTCCGCGTGGACGATCATGAGCCGGGAATGCCCGGAATACCACCCGCCCCGCCCGGATGGGGATGGCCCGGTGCTGGTCGGCACCGTCCTTCGCGCGGGCATCCGCTACGGCGTCCTCGACACCGAGGCGACCTGGCACGGCCTGCGCTCCGCCATCGGCCGCTGGTACGGACGGATCGCCGAACTCCAGACGGTCACTCCGATCGCTTCCGGAGTGGGGCAGCGGGCCTGGCCGCAGGAGAGCCGCGATGAGGCCGGCGAATGCGAGCGACTCGGAGGTGCGAGATGAACTGGCGTCCGCGTGACGTGCTGGTCGGGGTTCTCGCCGGGATGGTCGGTGCCATCCTCGCGGTGGCGGCGGCCCAGGTTCTGAGGGCCGACCTCGGGTGGCTCGTCGGGCCCCTGGCCGGCGGGGCCACGGGAGCGATCGGGGGCTGGCGGGCCTCGTCGCGATTGCTGCGAGACGCGACCGCCAGCCTCGCCGTCCTCGTGGACGATGGCGACGATCCCGAGGGGTGGGGAGACCCGGCCGACGACGCCTCGTCGCCGCCGGCCCTCGGCTCGGAACCCTTTGATGCCTGCGTGGCGCGTCTGCGCGAGATCGTCGTCCGCTCGAGGCGGGTCGAGGCCGAGCACGCCGGCGTCCTGGGGCTGTCGCGGCAACTTCAGGCCGCGATGACCGGGCGGGACGGTGCGGATGGGGCCGCGGGCCGGCCCGAGCCGATCCGGGGCGGGGCGACCGAGTCGCTGCGGATCCTCCTGGATCAGTCGCGACGGGCCGCCGCCTCCATCGACCGGGACCTCTCCGGGCTGGAGGAGGCCAACGAGCGGGTGGCCTCGGGGGCTCAGGACCAGTCGGAGGCGGTCTCGCGGACCGCGACGAGCGTGGAGGCGCTGTCCGACCGGATCGACCGCATCGCCCACCATTCCGGCGAGGCGGCCGACGCCTGCGAGCGGGCGCGGCACGAGGCCCACCAGGGGCTGGATCAGGTGCAGAGTGTCATCGAGGGCATGGACCGGCTCCTAACCCGGATCGAGGCCAACGGCCGCAAGGTCCGCCGACTGGAGGAGCGGTCGACCGAGATCGGCGCCATCGTCGAGCTGATCCGCGGGATCTCCGGCCGGACCGACATGCTGGCGCTCAACGCCTCGATCGAATCGATCCGGGCGGGGGAGCATGGCCGCGGCTTCGCGGTCATCGCCGAGGAGATCCGCAAGCTGGCCGATCGGACCGCCGGGGCCACCCGCGAGGTCGGGGCCCTCGTCGAGGCCATCCAGGCCGATGCTCAGGAGAGCCTCCAGGCCATCGGCGAGGAACAGTCGCAGATGCAGTCGGAGTCGCATCGGCTGCGCGAGACCGGCTGCTCGCTGGAGCGGATCAGCCAGGTGGCGGAACGATCGGCCCGGCTCGTCGACGGGATCTCCCGCTCGACCCGGGACCAGGTCCAGGCGACCCAGGACCTGGTGCGCGCCATGCAGCGGATCTCGGCCGTGGCCCAGCAGACCCAGGAGCGGACCGCCCAGGCGCGCGCCTTCATTCGGGCGCTGAAACAGTCGTGCGGCCCCTGGCGACGCCTGGCCGCCGCCGATCCGCTCCTGACGGCCGCCAGCGAGCCAGGCGCGGCGAGCCCGTGGGCGGCCGACGGGCCGCCACGCCGCTCATTCCGGGAGGACGGGCCCGCCACGGTCAGCCCGGCGATCTCGCCCGCCCGCGCCTCCGGCCAATCGCAGCATGCCGCCGCACGCGACGGGGTCGAGGGTGAGCGATCACGATGAATCCTCGAGCTGTGATCCTCACGACGACGTCGCCACTGGCCCATCGCCTCGAGGCGATGGCCGACGAGTGGCAGGACATCGCGGCCCTCCCGCGGCCGCTCCCGCTCGCGGAATTTGATCGGCTTCGGCGCGGGCTCGCCGAGCTTTCTGGGGCGATCGAGGCCGGGGACCAGACCGGCTGCGCCCCGGCGGTCCGCCGGATCGCGCTGCTGGGCGAGGTCTGGGAATGCCTGGTTTCCGAGCCCGAGCCGGGCCCGGCCGCCGATGTGGCCGAATTCTGCATCGAGGCGCTGCGGAGCCTCGTCCGCGACCGGCGAGACGACGCCACCGGCGGAGGAGCGGAGGTCGTCGACGAGATCCTCCGCCAGTCGGACGAGCGCTGGGGCAACTATCTGTCTCCCATCGATTCGACCGCCGCGGATCCGACCCTCGCTGATGAGCCCGATCCGTTCGTGGACGAGGAGCCCGCCATCCCCCAGGACGAGCCCCCGGCGCTGGAAGCCCGGGCGCTGCTCGGCCTCCTGATGGGCTCCTGTGATCGGGGGAACCCTCCCGCGACGGCCGAGATCGTCACCGCACCGGGACCGGCCGAAGGGGCTGGCGGGCGACGGGAGACCTCGACCGGCCCGCGGGATGAGCTCCAGGCGGGCCCGGTCCGTCGGGCGAAAGTTCCCCGCGTCGCATTCCCCCCCTTGCCGGAGCGGATCGATCTCGACGATGAGATGCGCGAGGTCTTCCTGGCGGATGCGTCCGAGCTGTTCGATCGGATCGAGACGATCGTGATCCGGCGCGGCGGCGCGGAAGACGGCCGCCCGGGCATGCACGAGCTCGGCCGATGCCTGCACACGCTCAAGGGCGCGGCGGGCAGCGTGGGCCTGAAGGATCTGGCCGCGGTCGTTCACGAGCTGGAGGAATGGCTGGGCCAGGAGGGCGACGACATCGCGCCCGACCTGGACGACGTCCTGCATCGATTCGTCGACTATCTCGACGGGTGGCTCGGGTGGCTGCGCCGCGGCACCGTCCCCCGGGTGGCGACGGGCCCGGGGCCGGGAGGCGCGGCGGAGGCGAGCCAGGAGGCCGACGGCCCCATTCGGGTCCCCGCGTCGCGATTCGACGAGCTGAGCGACCTGGCATCCGAGCTGATCATGCAGGGCCGGTTCTGGCTCTCGCAATCCGCCTCGATGAAGGAGTTCGCGGAGACGGCGCGGTGCTGCCGCCACCGCCTGCTCGGCAGCCTGGACCGGCTCCACGACTCCGGCCTGGGGCGAGAAAGCTGGGGCGCCGGCATGCCTGGCGACCCGAGTGTCGACGTGCCCGCGCACCTCCGTCGCCTGGCGGAGCAGGCCAACGACCTGGCCGTGCTGGCGGAATCGGCGCGGACGGCCGCCGCGTCGATGGTCGCCCGTGGGGATGCCCTGGTCCGGGTCTCGCTCCAGCTCTGGGAGGCATTCCAGTCGCTCCGGATCGTCCCGATCCGCGGCCTGTTCCAGCGCCTGGTGCGCGTCGTGCACGAGGCGGCGCGGGTCGAGGGGCGGCAGGTCGAGGTCATCATGGTCGGCGAGGAGACGGGCGTGGACCGGACGGTCCAGGACCGGGCGTTCGAGCCGCTCCTGCACGTGGTGCGGAACGCGGCGAGCCACGGGATCGAGCCCCCCGACGAGCGGGTCCGGCTCGGCAAGCCGGCCGCCGGCCGCGTCACCCTCGAGGCCCGCCGCGAGGGGAACACCCTGGTCATCGCCGTCGCCGACGACGGCCGGGGGCTGGACGACGAGGCGATCGCGGCCAAGGCCCGGAAGCTGGGGTGGCTCGGGCCGGGCGAGGCGATCGACCGCGATCGGCTCAGGGCGCTGATCTTCGAGCCGGGCTTCTCGACCCGGTCGACGGCCAACGCCGTCTCCGGACGGGGCGTCGGCATGGACGTCGTCGCGCGCGAGATCGGCCGGCTCCGCGGCACCATCGACCTGGAATCGGAGCCCGGGCGCGGGGCCCGGCTGATCGTCCGGCTCCCGGCCCGGCTGTCCCTGGAGCCGGCCTTGATCGTCCGGGTCGACGGGCAGCCCCTCGCGATCCCGGCGTCGCAGGTCGAAGGGGCCCGGCCCCTCGAGGAGCCCGCGTCGGATGCCGACACGCCCCGGGAGCCGGGACCGGCCGGAACCGACGAGGATCCGGGCGGATGCCCGAGGATCCGCCACCGCGACCAGGATGTCCCGCTCGTCTTCGCCCGTGAGATCCTGGGGATCGGCCGGCCGGGCCCGGATTCGTGGCCTAGAGTTGTCTTAGTCCGGTCCGGTGGCCGGATCATCGGCCTGGTGGTCGATACCATCGACGGGACGGAGGAGCTGGTCATCAAGCCGCTGGGAGAGCTGCTCTCCGGCCATCCGCTGGTCGCGGCCACGAGCCTCTCGGTCGGCGGCGAGGTCATCCTGGTCCTCGATCCCCAGGGCCTGGAGCGATGGGCGGCGATCTGGCAGGCCATGCGGACGGGCCCGGAAGCCCCCGGGGTCGTGCGGCCGACCCAGGAAGGTGCTCCGGGAGAGCGGCCGGCGGTCCTGGTCGTCGACGACTCGATCAGCGTCCGGCGGGGGGTGGCCCGGCAGCTCCACGCGATGGGGTTCGACGTCCACGAGGTCTCCGACGGCCTGGAGGCGCTCGGCCGCCTGCGCGGCGCCCGCTACGAGCTGGTGATCACCGACCTGGAGATGCCCCGGCTCGATGGGTTCGCCCTGCTAGCCGAGATGACGCGCTCCCCGGCCCTCGCGACGACCCCGGTGGTCGTCGCCAGCACCCTGGACGACCCGGCGACCCGGCGTCGCGTCCTGGAGCTGGGCGCCAGGGCCCTGCTCCCCAAGCCGCTTGATCTCCCGGAACTGTGGCGGATCGTCGGGCCCTTCCTGGCCGGCGCCGCGAGATGAGGGGATGGACATGGAACAACCGCTGATCCTGGTCATCGACGACAGCCAGACGATCCGGAGGCTGGTCGAATGCCACCTGTCGCAGGCCGGCTTCCGGGTGGCCATGGCCGCCGACGCCGAGCACGGCCTTGAGCTGGCCCGCACCCTGCAGCCGCAGTTGATCCTCCTGGATCACCAGTTGCCTGGGACGACCGGCGACGAGGTCTGCCGCCGGCTGCTGGAGGACGAGGCCACCGCCCGGATCCCGGTCGTCATCAGCTCGGCGATGCGGAACCGGGCCTACGCGCAGTACACCGAGTATTCCAACGTCGTCGATCAGATCCCCAAGCCCTTCACGCCCGAGCTGCTCAAGAGCGGTGTGGCGAATGCGCTCCAGACCGGGTCGATGATCGTGCAGGCGCAGCGCACCGGCTGTGCCGTCCCCGAGGCCGTCGGCGAGATCCACGACGCCCTGCTGGAGGGGAAGACCGAGGCGTTCCCGCCGCTGGCCCTGCTCGATTTCCTCAACAACCACCAGCAGCCCGGCCGGCTCACCCTGGACGTAGGGAAGGATCGGGTCCGGTTCGCGCTGGCCGGCGGCCGGGTCCAGGCGGTGTATTCGCCGACGATCCACGCGGATCGGCTCGAAGGCTGGCTCCCGCCCGACCTGGCCGACCTGGGCCCGCTCCTGGCCCTGACGCTCGGCGAGCAGCAGGATGCGTCGATGGCCGGGCTCATCAAGCTGCTGGAGCGGAGCCTCTCCGATCCCCGGCGGCTCCGGGCGCTGCTGCGGTTCCAGGCCTCAGCCTTGACCTACCTGGCCATCACCGGCGAGCCGGGCAAGTTCGCATTCGAGCGGACGAGCGGCCTCCCGCCGATGTTCCAGGCCTTCCCGCTGCAATCCAGCGTGCCGGCGCTGGTGGTCGAGGGGGCGCGGTCATGCGCCCCGGCCCTCGACCGCCGCGAATGGGCCGGGCTGATCTTCGCGCGTCGGTCGCCCCGGGGCGGGAATCCCGATCGCACCGGCCTGACTCCCGCCGCGATCAAGATCCACACGCTCCTCGACGGGGCCCGCAGCCTGGGCGAGGTGGTCCAGCAGGCGGGGCTGGACGTGGGGGAGGTCGCGGCCGTCGCGAGGGGCCTGGAGATGGCGGGGCTGGTCGAGCGTCGGGCCCCGGCCGACTCGAATCCCATTCTCGTCGTGGAGGACGACCCGGAAACGGTCCGGGTGATCCGCCAGGCCCTGGGCGCCGAAGGGGGCCGCTATCAACTGAAGATCGTCCACGATCGGATCGCCGCCCAGCTCCTCCTCCGGCGCCAGCCGTTCCACCTGGTCCTGGCGCCGATGGACCGCCCGGAGCAGGAGGCCTTCTTCCGGACCTGCAAGCAGCACGCCAGCCGGACGCGCTACGTCGGCATCCTCAACATCCACGAGGAATCGGAGCTGGCGAGGGTCGACGCCCTCGGCCTCGACGGCGTCCTCCACCGCCCGATCGCGGAATCGGACCTTGTCGCCACCGTCCACCACCTTCTCGGGAAGCCCGATTGATCCGATGAACCACACCCTCGAATGCGAGACGAGCGTCGACGGTCGGGGCGGAGACCCCGCCGCCGATTACCTGGAGACGATCGCACTGCTGCAGGAGGAGGTCGCGCGGCTGGAGCAGGAACTGCTCGGCCGCGACCGGGGGCCGTCGGAACTGCCGACGGACGGCGCGGACCCGGAACCGGGCCGGGCCGATGTGGGCGGCGACGCGGAGCGGGCGGCCGCGGCGAGGGCAGAGGTCGCGCGCCTCGAGGCCGACCTCGCCGCCCGCGAGGAGACGATCGGCCTGCTGATGGATCATCTCGGCCGGGTCGAGGACGCCCAGGCGGCCGGCCAGGCCGAGCGGGAACAGCTCTCCGGATGGCTGGCCGAGCTGGAGCGGAGGGTCGAGGGGCAGGATGGGGACGAGCGGCTGCGGCTCGAGGAGCGGCTCGCGGCCGAACAGAGGCGGGCGGACGAGTCGACGAGGCGGGCCGAGCAGGATCGCCGGGACGCGGAGGCCCAGCGGCGGACCTACGAGGCCGAGATCGCCCGGCTCCGCGAGGCGCTGGCCCGCGGGCGTCCCGCCGGCGCCGGGGATGAAGCGGGCCGGCCCCCCGCCGGCCGAGGCCCGGACTCCGACGAGCTCGAGTCCCTCCGCGCCGAGAATCTCCGCCTCCGCGCCGCCTGCGCGGAGCACGCCGGACGATCCGACGCCGAGGCCCTCGACGCCCGCCTGGCCGAGACGATCGAGCAACGGGACGGCCTCCGCCGCCAGCTCGAGCGGCTCCAGGATGAGCAGAGGCGCGAGCAGCTCGAGCATGCGGCGACCGTGGCCGACCTGCAGGCGCAGTTGTCGCGCGCCTCGCTGGCCGTTCACGACCCGGCCGGGACGGTGGAGGGGGCGTCATCGATCCCTCACGCGCGGGACGAGCAACTTCGGTTCCAGGCCCTCCGCCAGCACCTGCTCGACATCCACCAGCGGGAGGAGCAGGAGCGGAAGCAGAAGCAACTCATCCCCCGGCTGTCACGGCTGTGGAGCCGGACCGGTCCGCGATGAGCCCACCCGGAGGACGATCGAATGCTCGAGGACCCGACCAGGCCGGGGATCGCACCGAGGGGCCGCGACGGCCTCTACGGCCCGGGCCCGGCCGGGCCCTCTCACGCCGCGGCGATCCAGGGCCTCCTCCGGCTGCGCCAGCAGATCGCGGAGCGGCTCGACGCGCTCGAGGCCCTCGCCCGTCGGCGGGAAGGGTCGCACGCCGGCTCGGAGGAGCTCGAGGATCGGGAGCGGGCGCTCCGGCAAGGGACCTCCGAGCTCGAGGAAGCCCGTCGCCAGCTCCGGGACGAGGCCGAGCGACGCCAGGTGGAATGGAACGACCGGCTCGCGCAGCTCGATGCAGATCGCCGCGCGCTCGCCGAGGCCTGGGAGCGCGTCGAGCGGGAGCGGATCGAAGGTCTCGCCGGGGCCGGAGGACGGGCTTCCCCCGATGCCCAGGCCCGGCCGCCGGGCCCCCCGAGGGGGACCGCGGGCGCTTCGCTCCACGCGGCCGCATCGACCCCGCCCCGATCGTCCACGCCGGATCATGATCCCTATAACCCGGTTGCGCAGGCAATCCTGCAAGAATTCCAGGCCCTGGCCAGGGACGTGCGAACCAACGCCGCGGCTCACCGCAGACCATCCGAGTAAAAAGGGAGGCTAGCACCGTGGAACTCCGGGAGTCCCCTCCGGGCCTCGAGCCCCGCGCCAGAGGTCGTTCGTCCGCTCCCCGGGCCCGTCAGGCGGCCCCGGCCGCGGGCGCCCACCACCCGGAGGATCGTTCGCGGATCAGCTTGCGCCCGGGCTGGGCGGCCCGCGTCCTCGGCTGGCTCGCCGGCCGTGGCAGCGACGACTTCAGCCGCCAGGCGTCCGGCCCGGCGGCCCGGACCCGGACGTCGACGACCGACCCGCCGGAATCCGACGAGCTCCACGGCATGGCCCGACGATTGATCGACGAGGGCCGGTACGTCTTCGTCCTGCTCAGGGACGCCGTCGATCAGATCGGCGAGCCCGATGCGCGCCTGGCCTGGGACCTGGTCAGCCGCCAGATGGCGCTCATCCCCGCCGGAAATGTCCCGGTCTCGCTCTGCGACGGGCGGTACGCTAGTGTCGAGGTCGGCAGCTTCTTCCTCGACCGATACGCGGTGAGCAACCGGGAGTTCCAGGGATTCGTCAAGGCCGGCGGCTACGAGTCGCTCGAGATCTGGCCGGCGGAGATCTGGCCGAGCGTCTCGCGGTTCACCGACCGGACGGGACAGCCGGGCCCGCGCGACTGGGAAGGGGGGCGGTTCCCGCAGGGGAAGGCGGACCATCCCGTGGTCGGCGTCTGCTGGTATGAGGCCGCCGCCTATGCCCGATGGGTCGGCAAGCGGCTCCCCACCGCCCCGGAATGGCAGAAGGCGGGGGGCTGGCCCGAGCACCTCTCCGGCGGCGAATGCAACCGCTATCCGTGGGGGGACCTCTTCGACCCGAAGCGGGCCAATTTGTGGGCCTCGGGCCGCGGCGGGACCGTCCCCGTCGCCTCCTTCCCCGAGGGCTCCACACCGAACGGGATCTTCCAGATGTGCGGCAATGTCTGGGAGTGGCTCGCCGATCCGCTCGACGCGATCCCCTGCGATCCCGGAGAGACCTTCCTCCCCTGGAAGGCCATGCGACGGATCAGCGGAGGTGCCTTCAACACCTATTTCCCCGGCGAGGCGATCTGCCAGTTCGTCACCGGACAGGGCGAGCTCGACCGCCGGGAGAACATCGGCTTCCGATGTGGCGTCTCGGTCGACCAACTCCGTCCACTCCCCTGAAACGGCCCACGCTCAGGAAAGGCCCACCATGACCGGCTCCTATTCGCAGGCATATGGTCGTGCCGACGACGGCTCTCCCTGCCCGCTCTGCTTCGCGACGACTTACGCCGGGAACGCCTGCCCCACGTGCTTCCTGCCCGTCAGGGTGATGGACTCGATCCGATCCCGGGCCGAGCTGCCCCGATTCCTGGGGGTGCTGGGCACGAGCGGGGCCGGCAAGACGGTTTACCTGGGCATGCTCGTCGACCTGCTGGCCCGCGGCGCCGGCGGGCTGCACGGCCTGGCGCAGGGCCCGTTCACCCTCAACCTGCAGCGCAAGCTCATCCTGGCCCTGGAGCGGCAGAGGTTCCCCGAGAAGACCCCGGTCGAGTCGGATCGCTGGGACTGGGTCCATTGCGAGGTCCAGGCGGCGAAGGGGAAGACCCCGTTCGAGATCGTGGCCCCCGATGTCGCGGGCGAGGCCGTCGTCGGCGAGCTGGAGACCCAGGGTACGTACAAGACGATCTGCGCCCTGATCGCCCGATGCTCGGGCCTGGTCATCCTGGTGGACGTCGTGCAGGTCGTCGCCGACGGCAAGGGCCAGGAGCTCTTCGCCATGCAATTGATCAGCTACCTCGACGCGATTCGACCGCGGAAGCGGAGGCGCAAGATCGACATCCCGGTCGCCGTCGTCTTCACCAAGACCGACCTTTGCGACCAGCCGATCGGCGATGCGGAGGACTTCGCCAGGGCGAACACACCGTCCCTCTACTCCCAGTGCAAGACGCGGCTGGATCGCTGCACGTTCCACCTCTCGGGCGTCGCGGGCTCGACGGGCCGGCTCATCGACCGCAACGGGCACGAGATGCTCGTCCCCCTGCGAGTCGAGCCGCGGGGCGTGGTGGAACCGCTTGCCTGGATGGTGGGTCAGTTCCGCTGATCGCGTCGTCCATCGGATGCGATACCGGCGTCATTCGAGTGTCGGAGGTGAAGCGTGTGGGCCGAACAAGCGATCTTCACCTCGCTACCCCGCCGCGGCCGGGAGGGCTATCACCTGGTCTCGCGATCGCCCGGGGTGGGCGACGCCGAGGCGCGAGCCCTGGCATCATGGGCGCCGTCGCACGGCGCCCTGATCGTCGACCGGAGCAATCGGGTCAGCGTGAATTTCCACCCGCTACCGGGCGGCCGGTTCGCTATCTCCCGGACATGCTCCGGGCAGGCCGAGTACAGTGGACGGGGAGGGCATCAGCTCTACACCCACTCTTTGATCGTGGACGGACCGACACTCGAGGCCATCGGATTCCAGCCGTTCGCCCTGTACCGCGACGCGATGGCGCTGGGCTGCCTCCTGTACCACCCCGACCCCGCCGACGCACTGGAGCCGGTCTCGGTCTCCCGCCTCCATCCCCGCCGGGACGCCGATTACTGGGCGGACCTCGCGGCCAGGCTCGCCCTGCCCCCGCTATTACCGCTCCGTGAACAGCTCACGTCGGGCCAACAACTCCGATTCGCCTATGCCGGTGACCGGATCGCCCTGGCCGAGTGCCTGATCGGAATCCTCAGCCCCGAATCGGTGCGATGCATCAGCTTTTCGACCAGCCTCTTCCCCTCCGCTGCCCGTCCGTTCTTGTTCTCGCTGGTCGACGCTGGGTGACCCAACCCTGGCGACATGGCCGGAAGACCCGCATCCGTGACTAGCAGGATAGCTTGAACACCGGGGCCCGTCCGTGATGGTGACGTGCCTTGGCCGGCTGTCATTCCACCATGGCGGGGCCCCCTTCGCTATCGATCTGTCAACTCGGCCCCCGGCCTTCTCAGCCCGTTTTGAGACAATCCCCCTCCCGGTTTGGAGACTTTTGACACAACTCCAAGTGGAGTCAGTATGTCCACGATTTTCAAGCCCCACGCGCGCTACTTCCGGATGAACCTCATTGAAGCTGCGGGCTTGCGGTCCATCCCTCGACTGGCGTAGGTTTGGGGCCGGCTCGCTACGGGACCGAAGGGACTGGTCGAGCGGGTCGGCCGAATGCAGTCACGCTGGGTTGTCGGTAAAATGGATGCTGCGCCGGGACGGGCGAGGGGAATTGTCGGAGAGGGGGATCGGCCCGCCGACGTGGCGGGGGCTCCCCATTCAGGGAGGGTCGGCGAGCCCCCGCCGGCCCTTTCCCGCGGGCCGCTCCGGTATCCGGGGATCGGCGTCGGGCGCGGGCGGGCCTGATGCCGCGGCTTCCGACGGGGTGAATCTCGCGGGAAGGACATCGGAGTTGATGGCCAATATCGATCTGTACTCGGGACAGTTCTGGTGGTTCGTCGCCGTCGCGCTCTTGCTCCTGATCCCCGCGAGCGGCCCGCGGCTCCGACGATGGACGCTCGCCTCGTTGAACCTGGGGTTCCTGCTCCTGCACACCCGGCCCGGCCAGACGGGCTCGATCGCGTACATCCTCGCGGGTGCGTTGGCGTGCTGGGTGTTCATCCACCTGATGGCCCGCCCGGGGATCGGGCGGCTGGCGGCGGCGGTCGGCGGGTCGGCGGTCCTGGGGCTATTCCTGCTCCACAAGCTGCCGCACGCGGCCGGCGGCTGGGGCCTGACGCGGGCCGGGTCGATCCTGGCGGTGACGGGGTTCTCGTACGTCGCGCTGCGGCTGGTCGAGCTGGGCCGCGCCGTGCGCGACGGCCGGCATGCGCCGCCCGATCTCGCGTCGACGGTGAACTACCTGCTGCCGTTCCACATGCTGGCGGCCGGGCCGATCCAGTCCTACGACGAATTCGCCGCCCAGCCGGCGGTCCCACCCGCGCCGTCGACGCGGCGGGCGGTCGCGTCGCTCGAGCGGATCGCCTCGGGCCTCTTCAAGAAGTTCGTCCTGGCCAACTACATCGACCGGATGTTCCTGACCGGCTTCCATGCGCACGGGCCGTACGCCCTGCTGGAGATGCAGTTCAACTACCTATGGGTCTACCTGGACTTCAGCGCCTACAGCGACGTCGCCATCGGCCTGGGCGGCCTGATGGGGGTGGCGACGCCCGAGAACTTCGACCGGCCGTACCTGGCGCGCAACGTGATCGAGTTCTGGGAGCGGTGGCACATCTCGCTGTCGATGTTCATCCGCCGCAACCTGTTCTTCCCGATCCAACTAGCGCTGATGCGATGGAACGACGGCCGGCGGCCCCTGCTGGCGGCCAGCCTGGCATTCACCGCGTCGTTCTTGCTCTGCGGCCTGTGGCATAGTGTCAGCCTCCCCTGGCTGGCTTGGGGGGCCTTCCAGGCCGCGGGGCTGGTCGCGTGCAACCTCTACCGCTACGCGCTGAATCGCCGGCTGGGCCGCAAGGGCGTGCAGCGCTACCTGGCGAACCGATGGATCCGGCTGGCGGCCATCTTCGTCACATTCGAATTCCAGGCGATCGCGATGGCGATCTCCGTCTATCCGATCCAGGAGTTGGTGTCGTGGACCAGCAGCCCGTCGTGACGGCGGATCCCGATGCGCCGATGGGCGCGACCGAGCTGGCATTCCGCGTGGCGTGGATCGCCGTCCGGGTCGTGGCGGTGCTCTATCTCGGCCAGCAGGGCGCTCTGTTCTTCTACCAGGCTTTCTGACCCCGGGGATTTTCGGGGCGAGGGGGGCGGATGTACGACCTGACGCGATTCCGCGGGGTGGCGGTGGCTGCGGTCGCGGTGGCGGTGGCGATGGCCGGCTGTAGCCTGGCGGCACGCGGGGCGCTGGGAGGGCGGCCGTCGTGGCTGTCCGGCGGTGACTCGACGATGGAGGGGGGGCAGGACGCGGTGGTCGGCCGCCGAATCTCCGGGGCCATCGCCGCCCTGCGCCGCGGGGGCCAGTCCGACCTGGGCGTCGTGCTTGGCGCCTCGGCGGTAGGGATGGCCGTCGAACCCCGGCGACTCGAGTCGTCGGGTGACCCGCGAATTCCCGGGCGCTGGCTGAGCCTGTATGCCAACGGGGCCAACCTCGGCGACCTCCGCGGCCTGGCGGAGCTGCTGCTGGGCAGCGGGCTCCGGCCGCGGCTGCTGCTGCTGGGGATTCACCCCGGGCTGCTGGCCCGGAGCGACGATTACCTGTCGGACGACGAGGGATTCGACCCGGGGCCGACCCTCCAGGCCTTGCGGTCGGGCCGCGTGCGGGATGCCAGGGACGAGTTCCTGCTGATGATGGCCGGCCCGCTCAACGCGGCGTTCCCGCAGCGGACCCGCATCGGCCACACCTCGCGGGTCCTGGTGATCGCGGCGAAGCGGCGGATGTTCGCCCGGCTCGGCCTCGGCGCCGAGTCGATCTACGCCCCCGACCCGGACCCCTGGACCGTCCGCCTGCTGTTCGCCGACCAGGACGAGGCGGAGGAGGCGGGGGCCGCGGAGCCCCGGGGGACGAAGGCGGCCTCGGTCCGCGAGCTGAACGAGGGGGTGCGGGTCCAGGGCCTGCGAGGCGCCGTCAGGGACAAGGGGTGGGGCGACCCGGCGAACTACTCGGTCGACGGGTACAATGCCCGCTCCCTGGTCGCGATGATTCGGATGGCTCGCGGCCGCGGCATCGAGACTGCGATCGTGCTGCTGCCGGAGGCCGGCGCGATGCGGGCGTCGATCCCGGCGGAGGCGATGCAGTGCCTCGATGCGGTCCTCCGCGACGCCTTCGGTGACGGGGCACCGCCGGTCATCGACCTGCGCGCCGCCATCCGGGACGACGAGTTTCACGATACCATCCATCCCAAACGCGCGGGCCGCCGGGATGCGACCGCGGCGCTCGTCGCGGCGCTCCGCGCCCTGCCGTCGCCGCGATGATCGGGACCATTGCGATACCGAGCAGGACAGGAAGACGTCTTGGCCGGGTCACGGGCGAACCAGCGGGAAGAAAAGACAGCCATGTGGGAATTGCTTTAACACCGGCAACTGACCTATGCGCGGACGATCCCGGCCCCCGCCGATGAGGCGGGCTTTACAGTTGTCATTTGATGGCCGATCCTGACCAGGTGCCACCTCTGTCTCTTCGGGGATCACGTCTCGCCTTACTGGTACATCAGGGGAGCGACCCCACACAGCCCTATCCGACGTTGGTGATCCGAGACAGAGCGCCACGCTCTACCCACGGCTTTGCGCCTCGGGGTCAGATACGACGTTGTCCGGCCCCGGTCAGGACGGTCACTCCGTGGGATCGGCCTCCCTGAATCCTGTTGTTCTTAGGCGTCCGGCAGGAATTAGTTTCCCTACCGTTTCCTCATTACTGGCTTGATCGTGATGTCGTAGTCCGGCAGCGTTTTCGATCGATCGAGTCGCGCCTCGTGAATCCTCATCTCCTTGGCCGGGACGCGAACCCCGT
>DAIDHB010000391.1 GCA_027452145.1 Planctomycetales bacterium | reverse complement strand
CCATCTTGAGCAGATTCGCCATGGGTAGGCTCCAGGGACAACGAAGTTGTCCCTGGAGCCTATCTGGCTGATCTGAGTCTCCTCAAAGTGGCTGGTTTTCAAGCGCCCATCGGTGGCTGGTTTTGAGCGCCCGCTGACACGTTCTACAGGGCGCCGTCAGAGCAGCACATGAATTACGGCACAGATCGCCGGAGGCTCGAAGAGTTCGCGATGTGCTGCGAGGCGTGCGCTGGGTTTAGGGTGTCGTGAGGCGGCCCTGGCTAACATTGCGATGCAGCGGACCCGCCTGTCGGCGGGCCGCTGATCTTTGGCGTTAGGTTGCGGAGACTTTCTGTGAAGCTGACTTGGGCCGATCTGTTGATCGATGACGTCTCCGCCGACAGCTTCCAGCAGTGGCTGCTGCCATGGTCGCCGGTCATCGGCGGGCAAGTGGCCCCAGCGTTCATGAGCAAGTTCGGTACTTGGTTCCTCCGCCGTCCCAAGGGGCATGTCGAGATGCTCGATGTGTTCACCGGCGAGGTCGTGCGTGTGTCCGATACCTACGAGCAGTTCGTGGGCGACGTAAACGATCCCACATGGCAGGAGGCCTATCTCCTCTCGCCACTGGTGTTCCAACTCCATCGGGAGGGCAAGATCGCGGGTCCTGGTCAGTGCTACGGATTGGCCCCACATCCCGCGTTCGGAGGCCCGAACCCGCTCACCGGCGATCCCGTGGATACCCGATTCGTTATGGTGCTCGACATCGCCGTGTGGCAGGATCTTTGTAGGCAGGCTGTGCTTGGACCGGAAGCGGGGCGAGGGGCCTAACGAGGCATCCCAGCGGACCCGCTGCGCGGGCCGCTGAATTTGGGCGTTAGGCCGCGGGGGGCCATGTGGAGGGCCAGGGTCGTGCCTGAGTGGCTGATCTCCGTCATCGTGCTCAGCCTGGTCGGAGCTATCGTGCTCCTCGTGCTCTGGCTGAGGCGCTCGGTGCGGGTTGCGCAGCAGCGGGCTTATGCCGGGCTGAAGATCCACGCCGCACCAGCGTGGGGGACCGTCCCGGTCGTGTTCCACACCTATTACGGCTTCCTCGTCTACGTCATCCAGACCGAGCATCGATTCTGGGCCAGTCCGGAGGATGCCCGGGTCGCGTTGTGGCGCCTTCACAGGTTCAATCTCGTCTGGGGCATGTTCGCGTATGGAGCGTTGGTCGTCCCCCTGCTGTCCTACGGGAATTACATCGCGCAGAAGCGGTCGATCGACCGGCAGGCCGAGCGTAAGCCTGCGATGTCCGGTGGCGACAGCGATTTGGCCTGGCATTGCGAACCAGCGGACCCGCCTGCGGCGGGCCGCTGGTCGGGTCGTTAGGCCAGCGATGAGCCCGGCACTGGTACGACGTGGGCGTGTGTGGTACGCTCCTCGGCGGTAATCCCGCCAGGAGGAGGGGCTGTGTCCTTCAGCGAGTTGGTTCGGTTGCTCCAGTCCCACGGCTTCCGCCTGGTGCGTGAGAAGGGGTCGGTCCGCTACTATGGTAAGGACGGGTGGCCGCATCTGGTCCGGGTTGACTATCACGGCTCCCGCCAGGTCCCGACCGGGACGCTGCACGCGATCCTTAAGGCCGCCGGCATCGACCGGCCGTGAGGTGCCCGCGATGATCGATCTGCCCTACTCGCTGGTGATCGAGGCCACCGAGGACCCGACCTTCTTCGGCTTCCACTCGCCGGACTTGATCGGCTTTACAGGGATCGGCCACTCGGTCGAGGACTGCCTCTATCAAGCACGCTGGGCGATGCGTGAGCACGTCGAGGTCCTGCGCGAGCAGGGGCTGCCGGTGCCGCCAGCCAGCTCCGACCCGACCGTAATCATCCGCAACGAGCCGCAGTGCCAGACCGCCTAACGAGGCGCTCCAGCGGACCGGCCTGCGGCCGGCCGCTGAGCTTGGTCGTTAGGCGTCGGAAACAAGACACCACCGGGACGTGAGGTCACAATGAGCCGTCGTCGTGCCATTCTCCGAGGACTGGCCCCGTGCCTGGCAGCGAGCCTTGCCTCGATCGCTTACGCCCAGGCGCCGGCCAAGAGGCTTCCAGCCGCCCCGGTCCCGTCCAAGTCCCTGCCGGTTTCCGGTCGGGTGGTTCGCACCTTCGAGGCGACGGGCATCAAGCGGGTCATCCTGCGGGCGGGCGATGCCGAGAGAGCCGAAGTGAAGTCCGTCCCTGGCGGCCGGTCGATCACGGTCTCCGGGATGCCCCAGGGCGGGGCGGTGGGCTATCATCCGGCCGACCCGAGCTGGCGCGAGACGCCCGCTTCGAGTTGGGGGCTGGGCTTCAAGACCAGGTCATTCGGCCCGACGCTGGTGGTCTCGACCGAGAATGAGATCCGCTACATCCACCACGATTACCGTCTCGGGAGCCTGGCGATCTCCGTCCCCCAGGGGGTCGAGGTCATCAAGGAGAACCGAGAGCTGACGGGCGAAGGGGCTCCTGATCTCGCGCCGCCTGCAGGGCGCTGAGATCGCGAGCCTAACGAGGCATTGCCGCGGACCCGCTGCGCGGGCCGCTGAATTCCGACGTTAGCCGGCGGAGGTGTAGATGGCCGAGGTGGGAGCGATCGACGAGCCGGAGCGCCATATCCGCGATGCGGCCCTGGATCTCGAGTGCCATATCTACGGGCACGCTCCCGTCCAGGCCGATGGTCGACTTGCGGGGCACCCGCTCTACTTCCGCGCTCGCTTCAGCGACTGGGCCTTCGTCCTCTGCACCAACGCGGACATCGACCCCTCCACTCTCCGCGGGGCGAACGAGCTGGGGTTTTTCCGCGAGGGCGAGTTCGAGGGGTTCGAGCTGTGCGGCGAGTACGGCTCTCATACCGAGGCCGGCTATATACCCTATGCGAGGGCTGAGCAACTCATCCGCGAGTGTGCATTACGATATCTCGAGGCGAGTGGTCGCCGTATCGCATCGGGCTAACGATCGTGGATTGGAGTCGGCGCAGCCCGACCTCCAATCCATGTTCAAGGAGCCCGGTCGCCCCGACGCGGGCCGCTCGATAGGGTAAGGCTTCGCGATGATCAGCGGCGATCACCGCCGATGGCGGCTCTCAGCGAGCGCCGGCGCTCCCCGCGCCGGGGCGCATGCGGTTCGCGAGCGGTTCCCGCGACGACCATCTCGCCTCGCGATCGGCCCGCGGGAGGCCGCCGACCGGCCGCTTTCCGGCCCCGGCGCGCACCCCGATCGGTCCGCGGTCTCGCCGCGGGGTTCGGCGGCCGCTCCCGATGCGAGGTGCTGATCTCATCGGCCTAACTCGTGTCGAACACCGCCGGGCCTGTCGCCGGCTCGATCCCCAGCCACACCAACGGGCCGCCGCACGCCGCGCATCTCGGGCCCTCGGCAACGGACCGCCGCGGCTCGCCCCGGCCGGCCTTCAACACGTACGTCACGCCCGCCCAGATCGCGATCAGCCACCGC
>DAIDHB010000390.1 GCA_027452145.1 Planctomycetales bacterium | reverse complement strand
GCGACGCAGCCGCGCGCATTCGGGGCATCCGGGCGCCGTGGGAACCTCCTGCTCGCTCATAAGTCCGGAAGATAATAGGGAGATCCCCTCCAGGGCAAGTCGTCAGAGCGTCGCATCCTTTTCAAGGCACTGGACGGTTACAAAGGGGTTCTCCCGCACTCTTGATGAGAAAGCCCCCGTCTTGCCTGGTCATGTTCGACTTTCTGGTTCACGTCTCATGACGACACGGGCCTTCAAGAGAGCGAAGCGTGCCCGGCCGTACATCTGTCGCTTGATCGTCTTCAGCCGTTCACGTGACCTTCCACCGGGCCGTTGCCCCATCGCGTCATGATCGCCGCATCGACCGCCGATTCATCGCGGCGGATCGATTCGGCGAAGTTGCGGATCTCGGGGCAGAGGCTGACCTCCGCACGCGTTAGCCACTCGTGCAGCGTGCCCGTCGAGCGCTGGCGGATCAACGCCGCGAATTCGCCCGCGAGATCCAGGGCGGCGCTCAAATCGACGCCGGCCCCCCGGATCGCATCCAGGCGGGCCTGGGCCTCGGGCGTCCGCTTCTCAGGGCGACGGCCCCAGTCGAAGGAGAGTCGCTTCGGCGAAGGAGGCGGGGCGGACTTCGGCTTGGCGACGTTCACACGGGTGCGCACCTTGCCGGCCCGCCCCAGGCGCCTGGTGACGTAGCGACGGACGGTGGCGTACGAGAGCCGGACTCCCCGCGACACGAGCTCGCCATGCAGCTCGGAGGCGTTGATCCGGCCCTCCGCGATGCGGGCGTCGATCCACTGGCGGTGGGCGTCCATACGCGAGCGAGCGGGCCGACCCGGGTCCCAGTCGGGGCATCGCTCGCGCCGGAGGTAGCGGCGCACCGCGTTCCGCGACATGCCCAGGGCCCGGGCGATCTCGCGGATCGGCGTCCCGCGCCGCCGGAGTTCGTGGACTTGCTCGAACCGGTCAACACGTCGTTGTCGCCTGGCCAGCGCGGCCTCCAGTCGGGGTGGGGCCGGAGCCCCAGGTGATGGCGATGGCAGAGCCGGTTCGGTGGCCGTTATCGGCTCCACGTCCGTCGGGGCGCCCGCATCGTCACAGCCCGGAGCGTCAGCGGCGCGCCCCGGGTCGGCAGCGGCGACCTTGAAAGCCTCGGTGATGACGAGCAGATGGCGCTCGAGCAGGCGCTCGACGGCCTCCCGCACGTACTTCAACAGGTGCCATCGATCGGCTACCTGCCCGGCCTCGGGCGCCGCCTCGGCGGCGGCCTGGGAGTAGGCCGACGAGCGGTCCCGGCTCACCAGCTCGACGCCGGGATGGGCCTCGAGCCACACCTTGACGGTCGCGGCGTCGCGATCCGGCAGGAGATGGATAACGTCGCCCGTCTCGAGGTCAACGACGATGGTGCCGTACCAGTGTCCCTTGCGCCAGGCCCGGTCGTCAATGCCGACGAGCCGCGGGCTCCCCGACGATGGCGGCCTCGCCCGCTTGACGCGTCGCAGCAGCGTGTCGGGGCTGGTCGGCAGGGCAGCCTGCCCCGCCAGCCTCGCCCCCCCAGGGCCGAGCCGATGGCGAGATGGGGGCAGTCGAGCCGCGTGGTCGTGCGGGCATGCCTGGCCGCGAACCCGCCGAGCGGCTCCACGAAGATGCGACGAGGGCAGCCCGGTTCGGGGCAGAGGAATCGGCGGACCGTCATGCAGAGACAGACCTGATGGCCGAAGATCGGCTCCTCGGCGAGACAGCGGGTGTAGCGGCTGTGGACTCGCCAGGTCTCGTGGCCGCAGATCGGGCAGGATGCCCTGGGGGCAGTGGTCGCGATCCCCAGGGTCAAGGTGTCGCCATCGAGGTCGGTCCGGACCAGGCGACTGCCGGCGGGGGCGCGCAGGAGCTGCGACAGGAGCAAAGCAGGGCCTCAAAGGACGCGAAGGCAGGGAATCACACGGAGAGGAGATAACCTATCTACGCTCCTGGATCACCAAAAGTGCGGGAGAACCCCTTTTTCGCGCTCGGCACTATCCGTCGCTGTAAGGCGTCCGGCAGGAATTAGTTTCCCTACCGTTTCCTCATTACTGGCTTGATCGTGATGTCGTAGTCCGGCAGCGTTTTCGATCGATCGAGTCGCGCCTCGTGAATCCTCATCTCCTTGGCCGGGACGCGAACCCCGT
>DAIDHB010000389.1 GCA_027452145.1 Planctomycetales bacterium | reverse complement strand
AAGCCGGCCGACGAGGCCAGGAAGCCGGCCGACGAGGCCAAGAAGCCGGCCGACGAGGCCAAGAAGCCGGCCGCCAAGGGCGGGTGACGATGGCTCCGGCCGGCGCGAGGTTTTCTTTTCTGTGGAGACTGTCAAGATGTTCCGATTTCGCTCGGGGATCGTGGGGATTGTCCTGATGGCCGGACTGGCGGGCTGCGGCACGACTGTCGACGAGGGCCCCAAGCCGTTCACGCCGACCAATACCGAGCCGTTCAATGCGCTCACAGAACAGATGAAGGAAAAGATGAAGAAGGGGGATTACCTCCAGAAGGCAGTGCCCGCCGAGAAGGAGAAGGAGACGGGGAAGGACAAGAAGGACGCGGCCAAGAAGTAGGCCGCGAACGCACTCGGCCGATGCGATCGGAGGGGATGGATCGGGCGGACCGGGAGCCGGAGCTGCGGCGAGCCAGCCAGCCATGATGAGGGGAGTCGTGCGCGATCGGGCCGGGCACATCGCGTCGCCCGGCCCGCCGCGTTTGTCGGCCCCCGAAGGAATGGCGAGGTGAGAGTCTGTCCCTCAGGGGCCGATGCGGCGGGGCTGCCACCGCGCTCGCCGACAATCCCGGCTCGCGCGGCGCGCCCGAGGACGCGGAGAGGGTTTTGTCCTTTCGGCGGCCCCCCACCTCGTCGGATCGGCGTCGAGGGCGTGTGGACAGAGTCGATGCCGTCTCATACACAAACCCGCTGATGCGGTCTGGTTCCTGGGAGGGCGAGGCTTCGTACGAGCCTCTCCCCGCGGCTCGGACGGAGCCTCGCCCTCCCGGACCGACCGGAAAGCATCAGCGGGCTCGTGAATCAATCGCTCCCACGACGTTTCCCTGGCCGGTAATATTACAGCGGCACGAATGGAGGTCAGGCTTTCCAGCCTGATGTACGTGAGAATCCTCCTTGCCTGGGTAAGATGGGAGACGCCTCTGTCGCCGATCGGTCTGGGGCCCCGGCGAGATTTCATGCCATGAGGTGAGGTGAGCTGAACTGAACTGAACTGAGAGCCTGTGAAGGAATCCCTTCCGAAGAACGGAGAGAAGAGAGCGAAATGGTTTCAGTGACGAATCGGCATAAATTCATGTTGCTTCGCTCTCTGCATTCCGCTTCTCTTCTGCGATTGCTTCACATCCTCCGAGGTGAGCTCAGGTGAGGGGAGCCGGCGGATGGGTCAGCAGCGCGACGGGGCCTGGATGCGATGGGGGGCTGTCCTGATCATCGCCGGTGTGGTACTGGTGGTGGTCCTGGCGGTCCGCGCCCGGCTCGACGCCGACCCGGATCGCGCATTCCTGGGCGCCGATGCGGCCTTCAAGGCCGGCCGGGTCGCGGAGGCCCGGCGGATCCTCAGTCGCCTGGAACGGCTCCGGCCGCCGACGTCGGCCGACCGGCTGCTCCGCGGCCAGGTGGCGCGGGGACTGGGCGAGCCCGAGCCGGCCATGGCGGAATGGGCGGCGATCCCCGATGCCGATCCGCTGGCGCCCCTGGCGCGGGTGTTCGCCGGGCAGCTTGCCATCAGCCGGGGACTGACTCGCCCGGCCGAGGCGAACTTCCAGGCGGCGATCCGCCTGCTGCCCGAGGCGACGAAGCCTCGCCGCGAGCTGGTGTACATCTATAACGTCCAGCATCGCCAGGCGGAGCTTGATCGGGTGCTCGGCGAGCTGCTGGAGCTCGACACCCTGGAGTTCCCGTACGTCCTGCACTGGACCAAGACGCGGAACACTGTCTGGAACCCCAACGGCGACCTGCCGGCGCTGCAAAAGTTCGTGGCGGCCGACCCCGAGGACCGCTGGTCGCGGCTGGCGCTGGTCGAGGCGCTCCGCCGGCTGGACCGGCCCGACGAGGCCGCGGCGACCCTGGCCCCGCTCTCCGAAGCGGACCCGGAGGCGCGGGTCGAGCGGGTGCTGCTGGCGATGGGACGCGGGGACTTCTCCGCGTCCGACGCGCTTCTGGCGGGCGGCCCGGCCGACCACCCTGGCCTGGCACGGCTCCGCGGTCAGCTCGCGCTGCGGAACCGCGACGCCAACGAGGCGGCCCGGCAGTTCCGCATCGCGCTGGCCGCCGATCCGACCGACCGCGTCGCGCTTCAGGGCCTGGGCACGGCCCTGGGGGCGCTGGGCCGTCCCGACGAGGCCCGCGGCTACCTCGAGGCGGCGCGGCGGCACGACGCCCTCTGGCCGCTCGTCGCCCGCGCCGCGACCAACGAGGGCGAACACGACCCGGCGCTGCCCCGCCAGCTCGGCATGGCCTGCGCGGCGATCGGACGAACGCTCGAGGCCCGCGCGTGGCTCCGGCTGGCCGTCACCCGCGACCCAGGCGACCGCGAGGGGCAGAGGCTCCTGTACCGGCTCGAGCACCCCGCGCCGAACCCATCGGACACGACCGGCCCCGGCGGGCCGACAGCGCCGGCGAGCGGCGTCGGGCCGCAGCGACTGACCAGGGGCCATTGAACGCGGCCGATGGACGGCGCCCGCCCGGCCGGCCCGACCCTGACTCTCGATTCCGTTCCAACCCTCACTTTTCCTGTAGCGGAGCTCTTCCAAATATGCGCGGCGGACTCATCAACGTCATCATCGGCCTGGTGTTCATCGTGGGCGGCCTGTCGGGCAAGATGGCGCTTCGGGGTACGGAGAGCGGCCCGGCGCTGGCGGCGATCGGCGGCGTGCTGCTGCTGATCGGCGGTTACCGGATGCTGAGCACGAAGTCGTAGGTAGCCTGGGATGCGCGGAAATCGTCGGCCGGCCATCTTGGTGGGGATTGTTGCGGCGATCCTGCTGGCCGGGGTCGGCTGGCTGCTGGCCGGCGGCTGGGCGGTCGAGCAGGGCGTGAGCTGGGCCCGCCGGCGGATGGCCGAGGGTCGTCACGCCGAGGCCCGCGACCGCCTGGCGCGGCTCTCGGCGTGGTGGCCGCACGACGACCGTGTGTCGGCCCTGCTGGGCGAGTGCGAGGCGCGGCTGGACCGGCCCGAGGCGGCGATTCGGGCCTGGCGGTCGATTCCCGCCGACTCGCCGCTGGCCGGCTCGGCCCGGCTGGACGAGGGCCGCGTGCTGATCGCGGCATTCGGGCGGCTCGAGGAGGCCGAGCGAGCCCTCCGCGCCGCGGCGCGCGAGGATCGACCCGGCGGCCCGCCCGCCGCGATCCCCGCGCGGTGGGAACTCTCGCGGCTCCTGCTCTGGGAAGGCCGGCTCGACGAGGTGCGCAAGTTGCTCCGCGAGATCGCCCGGCTGGGGACCCCGGCCGACCGCGCGTCGGCGCTCCGCGAGCACTGGCGGCTCGACTCGGTCGTCGTCACCGACGAGGAGGTCCGGCCGACCCTCGATCGGGCCGACCGCAATGCCCCCGACGACCCCGCCGCGGCGCTCGTTCGCGCGAACGTCGCCGCGCAGTACGGCCGCCTCGACGAGGCTCGCGCGTGGCTCGATCGCTGCGCGCACCGCCTCGGCCCCGATCACACTCTCGCCCGCGCCGTGGACCTGGCGCGGCTGCGCCTGGCGGTGGCCGCCGGGCGGCCGGACGAGGTCGAGCGTGCCCTCGATGACGTCGGCGAGGGATCGCTCGCGCCGGCCGAATCGTGGTGGGCCCGCGCCTGGCTCGCGAGGCATCGCGGCGACGTCGCCGCGGAGCGATTTGCGCTCGAGGCAGTCGTCGCCCAGGAGTTCGCGCATACCCAGGCCCTCGATCGCCTGGCCGAGCTGGCACAACGGGCCGGTCAGGTCGACCAGGCGGCCCGGTGGCGCGGGCGCCGCGAGGACGCGCTGCGGGACAGGGCCGCCTATCGCCGGTTGTTGATCGCCGATCGCGCCAACCTGACGGTCGACGAGCTGCGCCGGCGCGCCCGGCTGGCCGGTCTCCTGCGCCGCCGGTTCGAGGAGCAGGGCTGGCTCACGCTCCTGCTCGAGCGCGAGCCCGGAGATCGCGAGGCCCGCGAGGTGCTCAGTCGCCTGTCGCTCGGCGAGACTCCGCTCGCATCGTCGCCCAGACGGCGGCCGGCCGGGCACCCGGGCCAACCGCGACGGCCGGCCGTCCCCGCGAGCAAACCACGCCCGCCGGCCGCGGTCGCCTTCCGCGACGACGCCGAGGCCGCCGGGTTCCGCTTCACCTATTGCAACGGCGCCAGCCCCGAGCACCAGATCCCCGAGACGATCGGCGGCGGCGTGGCCGTCCTCGACTACGACGGCGACGGCCGCCTCGATGTCCTGGCCGTCCAGGGCGGATCATTTCCGCCGGGAGATCGAGGACGAAACGACGCGACCGCCCGCGATGAGGCGCGATCCGCCGGCGACCGGCTGTTCCGCAACCGGGGCGACGGCACGTTCGAGGACGTTTCGGAGTCATCGGGGATCGCCGGCCTGCCGCGCGGATATGGCTTCGGCGCGAGCGTGGGCGACTATGACAACGATGGCCGGCCGGACGTCTTCATCACGCGGTTCGGCTCGTATCTGCTGTTGCACAACCGAGGAAATGGGATCTTCGAGGACGCCACCGACCGCGCCGGCCTGGGCGGACCGCGCGACTGGCCGACGTCGTCGGCGTTCGCCGATCTCGACGGTGACGGCGACCTCGATCTGTACGTCTGCCATTACCTCGAGTGGGACTCGAAAAACCCGCCGGCCTGCCGCGATCCACGGGCGCCCGACGGGCGCGTGTCGTGCCTGCCGTTGAACTTCCGGGCGCTGCCCGACCACCTTTTCCGCAACGACGGCGGCCGGTTCGTGGATGTCACCCGCGCGGCGGGGATCGACGACCCCGACGGCCGCGGCCTGGGCGTCGTGGCGGCGGACTTCGACGGCGACGGCCGGATCGACCTGTTAGTGGCCAATGACATGTCGGCCAACCTGCTGTTCCGCAACCGGGGCGGGATGCGGTTCGAGGAGATCGGCCACGCCGCGGGCGTCGCGTGCAGCGCCGACGGCGGCTACCAGGCGGGGATGGGGATCGCCTGCGGCGACCAGGACGGAGACAGCCGCCCCGACCTGGCCGTCACCAATTTCTTCGGCGAGTCGACGACGCTCTACCGCAACCTCGGCGAGTCCGCATTTGCGGATGCCACCGTTGCGTGCGGGCTCAAGGCGCCGAGCCGGTTCGTGCTGGGCTTCGGAGCGGCGTTCCTGGACGTCGACAACGACGGCCGGCTCGACCTGGCGACGGCCAACGGCCACGTCCACGACCTGCGGCCGAGCGAGCCCTATCCGATGCCCGCGCAGCTCTTCCTCGGCGGTCCCGATGGCCGGCTGATTGACGCCACGGCGACGGCCGGCAGGCCGTGGACAATTCCCCGAGTCGGCCGCGGCTTGGCGGTGCTCGATGCCGACGACGACGGCCGGCTGGATCTCGTGATCGTCGCTCAGAACGCGCCCCTCGCGTACTTCCACAACCGGACCGAACCGGCGGGCCACAGCCTGACTCTCCAGCTCGAGGGGACCGCCTCGAACCGAGACGCCGTCGGCGCGCGCGTGACGATCCGGGCCGGCGGCCGCGTTCAGACCGCCTGGCGGATCGGCGGCGGCAGCTTCGCCTCGGCGAGCGACCCGCGCCTTCATTTCGGCCTCGGAACGGCAGCCGCGGCCGACGAGGTCGACATCCGATGGCCCTCGGGCCGCGAGCAGCGCCTCGGCCGGCTCGAGGCCGATCGCCTGTACCGTGTCCGCGAGGGCGAGCCGTCGACGGCGCGGGTGCGCCCTGGACCCGGCGACTGACGTCGTCAAATCGCCCGGACGGAGAGGCATCCAGCCGATCCTCGCCGGAGTTGCACCGGGCGGTTCCCGGGAGCGACAATACGACGTCCCCGCGCTGGGCGGATCGGCCGCCCGGGTGCGTCGAGGCGGCACGAACCGGGCGAGGATTTGGTGGGCCGATGTCGATGTCGAGGCTATTTCGCAGGAACCTGGTCGGGATGGGCATGGTTGTCGCCGCTTCGGTGTGGGCGGCGGCCGGCTTGAGGGCCGCCGATGACGCCGACGGCAGCCGGTGGTGGTCGCACGTCGTCTACCTGGCCGACGACCGGCTCGAGGGCCGCGGCACCGGCACGCCGGGTCACCGCAAGGCGGCCGAGTATGTCTCCAGCCAGTTCGAAAAGGCCGGGATCCGGCCCGCGGGGACCGAGGGGTACTTTCAGGCCGTCCGCCTGGTCGCCCGCGAGCTCGACGAGGCGCATTCGAGCCTGGAACTGGTGCGGGAAAACGGGGCCGTCGAGCCGCTGGTCCTCGGCCAGGACGCGATCCTGAGCACGCGGGTGGATGCCGCGCCCGAGCTCGACGCCGGGCTGGTCTTCGCCGGGTACGGGCTCGCGATCCCCGAGGCGCATCACGACGATTTCGTCGGGCTGGACGTCCGCGGCAAGCTGGTCGTCGTGCTCTCGGGCGCGCCGTCGAGCATCCCCGGCCCGCTGGCCGCGCACATGCAGTCCGCGGCCGAGCGTGCGGCAGTGCTCCGGCGGCTCGGAGCGGCCGGCCTTGTGATGATCATGAACCCGAAGCGCATGGATATTCCCTGGGAGCGCGCGGCGCTCGCCCGGTCCATCCCGTCGATGGTCCTGGCCGACCCGGCGCTCGACGACGCGCGCGGCATCAAGCTCGCCGTGACCGTGAACCCGGCGCACGCCGACAAGCTGCTCGCCGGCTCGGGCCACACCTTCGCCGAGATCCTCGCCGCCGCCGATGCGAAGAAGCCCCTGCCGCATTTCAACATCCCGGCTCGGCTCAAGGCGCGCGCGGCCATGAAGCATTCCGACGTCGTCTCGCAGAACGTGGTCGGCCTGCTGCCGGGCGCGGACCCGAAGCTCAAGGACGAGTACGTCGTGTTCACGGCGCACCTCGATCACCTGGGAGTCGGCAAGCCGATCAATGGCGATTCCATCTACAACGGGGCGATGGACAACGCCTCGGGGATCGCGGCCATGCTGGACGTGGCGGCCAGGCTCAAGGAGCGCGGGATCAAGCTCCGCCGGTCGGTGCTGTTCGTCGCAGTGACCGCGGAGGAGAAGGGCCTCCTGGGCTCGAAGTACTTCGCGAATGCCCCGACGGTGGACGCCAGGGCCATCGTGGCCAACCTGAATACTGACATGTTCATGCCAATTTTCCCGATGAAGAAGCTGACGATCTACGGCCTGGACGAGTCGGACCTCGGGGCCGAGGCGGCGGCCGCGGCCGAGTCTCTCGGCGTGACGCCGCAGGCCGACCCCGAGCCCTTTCGCAACGTCTTCATCCGCAGCGATCAGTACAGCTTCATCCGCCGCGGCGTGCCGGCGCTGGCGCTGAAGGTCGGCATCGAGAAGGGTTCGCCCGAGGAGAAGATCCAGGCGAAGTGGCTGAAGGAGCGCTACCACGCGCCGTCGGACGACCTGGCCCAGCCCGTGGACAGGAAGGCCGCGGCCACCTTCGTCGAGCTGGTGGCGCGGCTGCTGGAGCGCATCGCCAACCGCGACGAGCGGCCGCGGTGGAAGGAGTCGTCGTTCTTCAAGCGGTTCGCGCAGTAAACCCGTCATTCCCGCGCGAAGACTCGCGCCTGTCCGACGGCCGGAGCGGCCAACTGGGGCCTGCAATCGAACTACGAATGGCACGAATGGCACGAATGGGAAGGAGGCCGCGTCCTCACTCCCCCTTCATTCGTGGTATTCGTGCCATTCGTGGTGAGAATCCGGCATCCGGAACGCGATCCCCGCGCCTTGGATCGGGATGGTCGACCGTGGAATGGGACGGCGCCGGAGCTCACGCGACCGGCCCGTTGGCCTGGGCGGTTTCCTCGGTCTGCGAGCTGATGGTCTGCTGCCGCAGCGCGGCGGTGCCGAGCAGCCCGCCCAGGCCCATGGTTTCGACCGCCGTGCTGGGCACGAGCATCAGCGCGCCCTTTTCCTTGATCCCCTCGTAAAGGATGTTCATCGCCCGCAGGTGCAGGGCCGTGGGGTTGTGCTGGTACGACTCGGCGGCGTGGGCGAACAGGTGCGCGATCTCGACCTCCGCCTGGCCGAGGATGATTCGCGCCTCCTTCTCGCGGGCCGCCTGGGCCTCGCGAGACATCGCATCCTGAAGCGACTCGGGGATGATCACGTCGCGCATCTCCACGGATTGCACCGTCACGCCCCAGGGCGTCGAGCGCTCGTCGATCAGCTTCTGAAGCTGTGCCTCGATCTGCTCGCGGCCGCGCAACAGCACGGTCAGCGGCGTCCGGCCGATGATGTCGCGGAGCGCCGTCTGCGCCGCCCAGCTCACGGCCAGCTTGTAATCCTGGACCTCAAGCGCCGCCTTCTCGGGGTCATAGACCATCCAGAACAGCACGGCGTCCACGTTCACCGGCACGGTGTCCGAGGTGAGGGTCTGCTCGGCGGCGAAGCTCGTCGTGATGACCCGCTGGTCGATCCAGCTCGACACCCGGTCGATCCCCGGGATGATCCAGAACAGCCCCGGCCCGCGCAGGCCCGTGTAACTGCCCAGCCGCAGCACGACCGCCCGCTCCCACTGCTGCGCGACCTGCGGCGATGCCGCCGCAATCAGGCCGAGGACCACCCCGATGATGGCCCCGAATGGCTGCTTCCAGACGATCGCCACCGCGACCCCCGGAATGACGCACGCCAGCAGCAACAAGAGCGACACGATGTTGAACTGCGGCGGGTCCATCGCCGCGCGACGATTCCTCATCCCCTCGGTGATGTTCGTGATGCTAGGCATCGGACTGCTCCCGTTTCCTGTCGATCCATCGCACTCTCAGAAATCCAATCGCCTCGTCGGCCGAGAACCCCAGCGCGGCGGACTCGTCCAGGAACCGGTCGGCCAGCCGCGCCAGCCGGCCCTCGCGATCGTGATCGCCGTCCACCGAAGGCCGGGATTCTCGCGATTCCCGCACGAACGTCCCCACCCCGCGCCTCGTCTCGAGCACCCCGGCCCGCTCCAGCTCCGAGTAGACCTTGGCCACCGTGTTGGCGTTCAACCTCAGCTCCACCGCGAGCTGTCGCACCGTCGGCAATCGGTCCCCCACGCGCAGCCGCCCCGTCGCGATCGCCAACCGGATCGCCCGCTCGAGCTGAGCATACAACGGCGTCTTGTCGCTCTGGTCGATCGCGAACACGGTTTCTGTCCTCTTGTACCAGCGCAATAGTACAATCCGGACAGGCCGTTGTCAATAAGGGCATCAAGCGGGGTGATGGATCAACGGCGGAGGCGCCACGATCAGGGCCTCTTCACGCCCTTCGGGGCCACCGGATGCTCCACCAGCTCGCCCTGAATCGTCCCGAGGTCGAGCGGTTCATCGCTCCGATCCCCGGGCATCGAGGGGACGACCACCTCGCGCGTCGCCTTCGCGATCCAGTCGGTCCCGAAGAATCCCCCCGGCGAGTCGCTCGGCTTCTTGATGGTCGGAAGCGTCAGGAGATACGTCCCGGCCGCGACATCATCGATGCGGAACGACCCATCGGCCTCGGCCTTGAAGACAATGCTTCGCGCGGTCGTGCCGGGGCCCGCGCCCGCTTGACTCGGGTGCAGATAGCCGAGGCCGTGGGTCCAGTCCTTCCGCCCGGCGAGCCCATCGGGCACCTTGACCTTGCCGACGACCGCCCGGCCGGTGCCGCCGACGGTCACTCGCGTCGTCTCGCCCGGCCGGACGTCCACCACGAGCGACGGGTTGCCGCCCGTCGTGCCGACGTCTCCCAGCGAGATGTGCCGCGAGATGTGGACCTTCCCGGGCACGAGCCGGTCCACCGTGAAGCGGCCCCCGGCGTCGGTCGTCGGGAAGTTCGACCAGTTGATCCCATTGGAGAGGACCGACATGTCGTTGCACTCGAGGCTCAACGTCTGTTCGCCGCCCGGCTGGCGGCCGATCTTCAAGGTCCCCTCGATCCGGCCCCAGGGCTCGAGCGTCATCTCGGCTGGTGCTGGCCCGGTCTGGTCCGACACGGTCCGCCTGGCGAACCCGCGGTCATGGAGCGCGATGAGCGTGTAAGGCGGTTTTGACGGCTCCAGCGCGAATCGGCCGTCGGCGCCCGTCCGCACGATCCGAGGCTGGCCGACCCCGTCTTGCAGGAAGCGGCCGCTCTGGATGGAGGCCGGATGCTGGGCCGTCGCCAGCGCGACCTCGACCCCGGCCAGCGGCGAGCCGTCGGGCGCTCGGATCACGCCCGTGAGTCCCTCGCCACGGCGCAGGGCGAAATGGACGACGGCCTCCTCCTCGTCGTCCTTCAACACGCGCGAGACCGCCGGCAGGTAACCCGGTGCCTCGATCCGGACGAGGCGAGCCGGCATCACGGTGCTTAGCGTCACGTCATAGGACAATCCGGTGATCTCGCGGGCCCGGTTGTTCTCCCACTGCGCGGCCTCGGACCCGGACCAGGTGGATCCCGGCACCAGGGTGAACCGCGTGATCGGCCGGCCGGTCGCGGCGTCGGTGACGCGCCCGCGCACCCGAAGCGGCCGCCGCATGTCGAACGTCCTCTCGGGCCGATCGGGATTCGCCGTCCAGAACCGCTTCCCGTCGAAGCCGAGCTGACCCAGGTCGATGAGGAGGCCGTCGGCCGGCGCCTCATCCCAGCGGAACCGGCCGTCGGCGTCGGTGCGGGTGCTCCACCGGAGCGAGTGATGCCCGCGCCATTCATCCGCCGAGATCGGTGCGCCGGCGATCGGCTTGCCGTGGACATCCACGATCCGGCCGCGGATCGTGTGCCCCGGCCCGAGCCGGAACTCGACCCGCGACATCTCCGGACCCGGGTTGATGACCCTGAGATCCGGCGCGCGGCCCGGGGCCTGGGCGGTCAGGACGATCGGTCCGGGGGGCGGGATGTCGCGCATCACGAACCGTCCCTCAGCATCGGTGACGACCTCGGGCACCGACGCAACGCCGCGCAGATCCGACCCGCGCGCCACTCGCGCCCCGGCAATCGGCCGGCCCTGGTCGTCGAGGACGCGTCCGCGAGCGACGTTTCCATCCCTGACGAGCGGCGACGCCCCATTTCGGCCGGCATCCTGCTGGACCGGCTCACGAGCCGCCAGCATCGGGAACGCCCCGGCCGCGACGAGCCCGGCCATCACCATCACCGCGGCCGCGACCTTCAGCCGCATGATGCCCATCGCCCGGAATACTCCGTTGGCCAGCTCGATCGCATTTATGGAGCCCGCGGCGGCCGAAGCGGTCGCGGCGCGGGAAAGCGTGGCGACCGTCGCCGAGACCAGTGGCGCGGGAACTGCGGCCTCCGACAGGGACGACAGCGCGCCCAGCCCAATCGCCGGCGCCACCCCGCGCCGCGCCAGGCGATTCTGGAGCCTCCGCCTTGCCCGATCGAGCCGCCCGCGCAGGCTGCCGGCCGAGCATCGCAGCCGCCGCGCCGCCTCCTCGTGGGTGCGCCCCTCGACGTAGCAAAGCACCACCGGACGCCGGTACTTTTCGGGCAGCCGGCCGATCTCGTCCTCGATCAGCCGGCGCAGCTCGTCGCGCTCGACATCGCCGGCCGATTCGACCTCCACGGCTTCGGGCCGCGCGCCTCGGCGCTCGCCCTCGGGCCGTCGGGCCGAGCGGACCCGGATCCTCGCCGCCACGCGATGCGCCACGCCGTGCAGCCACGGCCCGATCGCTTCAGGATCGCGCAGCCCGCCGGCCTTGCGCAGGAGCACAAGGAAAGTCGCCTGGAACGCGTCCTCGACGTCGCCCGGATTGTGGAGCAGCCGCCGGCAGACGCCCAGCACGGTCGGCCCGCACCGCGAAACGAGCGCATCAAACGCCCCCTCGTCGCCCGCGGCGAACCGGCGCAAAAGCTGACCGTCCGTCAGCCCGACGAGCGACCCGCCGTCGAAGATCCGCCCGAGGTCTCGCAGGACCGCCCCGTAATTGCCGCTCGCCATCGGCGTCGCCCCCGCATGCCTTGCTCGCCTCGAGTCATTCCCTGGATATACTCCATCCTGCGCGGGGACCTCCACGCTGTTTGTCTCAAGTGTCTCAGGGTACGATTGTTAAAACCCAGCATAACCCAAGGGTTGCCCATGTCGGTCGCATTTTTGATCGCCTGCTCCGCCTACTTTTCTGTTCCCTTTTGACTTTCGTCGGGCTGTCGCTCCAGCAACTGCAATCGTCCCATGGTGAACTCGGCGAATCGATTGGAACCGGCCTGGCTCCAGTGGCCGTCATGGGGAAGGTAATTCGCCCGGATCTCGGCCCGGCTCATCCCTTCAAACATCTCCTTCCCATCAAGGAAGACGGCGCCCAGCCTCCTGGCGAAGTTGCGTGCGTCGGTGAACGCCTCGGATTCACGATCTCCGGCCAGGACTTCGGCCCGATCCGGGATGTAGACCACCTTCGCCGGGAGGTGTCGGAGCTCGCAGAAGCGCCAGATGTCCTGGATCAGCGGATCCCGGTATTTCAAGCTTCCCACGTCCGGGGGGACCAGGCCGGGCCCGCCGGCCCGGCCCGCGAACGCCGAGCGCCATGACTCGGGCACGTACGGGCGCGCCGATCGCCAGGCCAGCGTCAGCAAGATCGGTTTGAAAGGGTGAGGGACCGACCGGGGCCACCGGCCCTGGAGCGGCCGTTCGAATTCCTCGGGGGTGAGGATGTAGCTACCGGCAGCGGATCTCAGATAGGGTCTCGCGTTCTCGACTGTCGCGGGATAGGTCGCGGGGTTCCAGCTCGGCCAGTACGCCTGCATGCTGTGCCGGGCGTCGCGGTTATCCGCCACGAAGAACGACCTCCAGAGATCATTGCCGTAGACCGCGAAGATCAGCCCGTCGATCTCGTATTTCTGGGCGTCAACGATCTCGATCAGCACGCGATGCCAGTTGGCCAGGCCGCCGCCGTAAACGGCGAAGTTCAGCAGCTCGATCGGTTTACCTGCTTCGCGGGCCAGGTCCTCGGCACGGTCGGGCCAGCTCTGCCCGATGTACTGGGCGGCGGTGAACGAGTCGCCGAAGACGGCGAACCGCCTCACGGATTCGTTCGGCCGCTTCGGCCCGAAATCGTCCCGGTCCGAGAACCCCTGGCCATTGCCCCGGAGGACCCCGACCGTCTCCACGCTCCCGTGGCTGATCCCGATGACACGGGAAGGGGTGCGGGTCAGACGGTATCCGCGAATTGCATCGAACTGAACCGTCCGGCCGGCGTCCTCGAAGAACCAGTAATCGTCACCCCACCACATGTAATAGGCGACGACACTCGCGAGGATCTCGATGGTCGCATAAAAAACTAAGAAGACAACGAGGCTGAACAGGACCTTCTTCCTGGTGCTGATCCGACGCACGCTGCATTCTCCTCGACCCCGGCGAGAACGCCCGGACGGCCGTGTGCGATCTCGGATATCAGGCCATCCGATCCTCGGCGTCGGTATCGGCCTCGTCCGCTTCCTCTTCAATCGCCGCCCACAGGTCCGCCACGCGGACCATGAAGCCGGGCAGGACCAGGCCCTCGGCGCCCTGATCATTGCGGTACACCTGCTCGCGCCAGGAGTCGCCGTCGCGCACGAGCACGGTCACCGTCCTCTCCCACGGGTCGACGATCCAGTACTCGAGCAGGCCATAGGCGAGGTACTCCGCCCGCTTGATCACGTAATCGCGCTCTCGGGCCTCGGCTCCCGTCGACACAACCTCGAAGGCCAGCGAGGCCCGGCGAAGGCCGCGCCAGTCGCGCGGCGTGTTTCGAAGCGTCACCGCGACGTCGGGGTGACGACCCGACTGCATGACCGGCAAGCGGAAGCGATATTCCGACCCACCGCCGGCTCGATGGATGACACCGGGATGTCCCAGGTCATACTCCGCTATCATTCGAAGCAGGACCCACACGATCACGGCGTGCACCTCACCGGGTATCTCGCTCACTTCGAGCATTCCTCGGGCCAACTCGTAGCGGTATCCTTCCTCGAACTCGGCGTTCTCGAACTCGTCGAGGGTCAGAGCCCGGCCGTGGTTGGCTGGACCGATGCGGAGAGTAGCGGCGACGGTGGCCATGACGGCGAGTTCTCCTGACGTGTTTCCAGGACGCGGCGCGGGTCGATCGTCCGGTCCCTTCTCGGCACGGGACTACCCACCATGATAGGGGCTCGTCCGCGGGGCGCGAAGGTCGGCCGGGTCTGCCGGCCTGCGGCGATCGATCCGCCTTCGACAGAATTCCCGACCACATGGAATAATTCGCGGCCCGCCGGGCACTATGGGGCGAAAACCCCGAGCGGGGATGTCAGGGCAGGGGGGCGCAACGGTGGACCATCGATCGGCGGACGGATTGAAGCATCTGGAAACACTCTTCGACTCGGGCACGCTCGGCGAGCTGGGGGATGACGCGCTTTTGGGGCGATTCGCGGCCCGGCGCGAGGAGGGGGCGTTCGCGGTCCTGGTTGAGCGCCACGGCCCGATGGTGCTGGGTGTCTGCCAGCACGTGCTGGGCGACCCGCACGACGCCCAGGACGCGTTCCAGGCCGTGTTCCTGATCCTGGCGAGGCGGGCCGGGTCGATCCGTCGGGCCGGGTCGGTCGCGAGCTGGCTCCACGGCGTCGCGCTGCGCGTGGCGGCCAAGGCGAAGGTGGCCGCGGCGCGCCGGCGGGTCCACGAACGACGGGGGGGCGAGATGACGGCGCGTCGGATCGTCGGCGAGGGCCTGTCGGATGCCGAGGGCTGGCCGGAGGTCCACGAGGAGCTGGGCCGGCTGCCGGAGAAATACCGATCGCCGCTGGTCCTCTGCTACCTCGAGGGTCTGACGCAGGAGGCCGCCGCGCGCCGGCTCGACTGGCCGCTGGGCACGCTCCAGAGCCGGCTGGCCCGGGGACGGGAGCGGCTGCGGGCCCGGCTGACCCGCCGCGGCGTGGCGGCTCCGGCGGTGCTGCTGGCGGCCGCCGGCTCGGGAACTTCGCCGATGACGATGCCGGCCGTGTCGGCCGCGCTGGCGAGTGCCACGGTGCGGGCCGCGGTGCGGCTCGCGGCAGGCGAGGCGATCGCGGCCGGGTCGGTTCCGGCCTCGGCGCTCGCCTTGGCGGAGGCGGGAGGCAGGGCGATGGACGTGACCAGACTGATCCGGATCGCGATCACGGTGTCGGCCGTCGGGGTCGCGGCGAGCGCCGCGGGTTTCGCGGGGTGGAAAGGCTTCGGGCCCGCGAACCCTTCAGGGATTGCCGAATCTCGTCCGGATGATCCCTCATTGCGAGGCGACCTCGCCAAACTCCAGGGGACGTGGACCTCAACCCGGGTCGAGGGGGACCCGGGGCTCGGTGACTCGGTCTTCGTGTGGGAGATCAAGGGACGGGCCCTGACGGTGACCCGTACCGAGGCGGGGCGTGAGATGGGCCGCTCGACCGTGGAATTGAAGCTGCACGAGGCGGACCGTCCCCGGTGGCTGGAGCTCACCAGGGGCACTGCGCCGGACGGAACGCCGAGTCCGGATCAGGGAGTGATCTACGACCTCGACGGGGATACCCTCAAGGTCTGCGGCGGCATGGTCGGCGGCCCGCGTCCGAAGGAGTTCAAGCCCGGCGAAGGGGGCGTGTACCGCGTCCTGCTGGTCTTCCGGCGAGGGGCCGAAAAGGATGGGGCCGGTGCCTCACCGAAGGCCGGGAGCGAGAAGGAGCACGGCGGTTCGGAAGCACTCCCCGAGTTGAAGGGCGACCTCGCCCGGCTCCAGGGCGAGTGGGCCGTCGTGTCCGGCGCACCAAAAGGCACGAGCATGCTCGTCGAGATCCGCGAGAATGTCTTCACGATGACGCGGACCGGGCCGGGCGGAAGCCTGCACCGCCACGCCGGGGAGACCATCCGTCTCGACGAGACGGCCCGGCCCCGGATCATGGATTTCGCCGCCCCGGATCCGACGGGGCGGGACACACCCGGCATCTACGACCTCGACGGCGACACCCTGAAGCTGGCCGTCGGCGACCCAGGCGGCCCGCGCCCGACCGAGTTCCGCCCGGGCGAGGGGGAGAAGGCTCCGCACGTGCTGATCCTCAAGCGACGGAAACCGGCCGCCAGCTCCCCGGGCGCCCGGGGCCTGTCCTGAGTCCTGGCTTCTCGCGGCAGCCTGGGCGGAGGATAACTCGATCTGGTGACCGCCTGGCCCGCGACGTTCCCAGTCGCACATGCTGGGAGAGGGAGAACGGGGTAGTATCATCGGCTGTCGGCGGTCCATCGCTAACTCGACTCCGATCGAGAACGACACGCCATGAAAACGCACCGGGCGTTGCTCGCGTTGACCGCCGCGCTCCTGATCGTCCCGGCCGGGGCGCCGGTCGCCCGCGGTCCTGTCTCCGCAACGGAACCCGCCGCGGACGATCCCATCATCATCCAGGGCAAGACGGTCGACGAATGGCTGGCCGTCCTCAAGGACCGTGACCCGGCCAGACGAAGGCAGGCCGTCGAGGTCCTGGGCGAACGTGCGATGGCCCCCTCGGTTCCCCAGGCCGAACGCACGAGGCTGCATACCGCGGTGAGGTCCCTGGCGTTCTCCGAGAAGGACCGCGAGGTCTGCTCCGTCGAGTCGGTCGCCTTCGCGCGAGATGGCCGGGCGCTGGTCGCGGCCGGCGAGACGGTTAGCGTCAATGGTCTGGCGCAACAGGGACAGGTGCGGCTGTACGACCTGTCAGGCGAGCCGATCGCACGGCGTAGGGTCTTGACGTTCGAAGGGAACAGGCTCGGCCTGGAGAGACCGGTTGATCGGGTGGCGACTTGCAGCGATGTGGCCTTCACGCCCGACGGACGTCGGGCCGTGGCCATCGCGATGCACAGGCTCCGGATCTGGGATGCCGCGACCGGGTTCGAGCAGGTGGCCATGGAGGAGCGAGGCGGGGCCAGCTCGGGGGACCGCCTCGCCGTCTCGCCCGACGGCCGTTGGCTGGCAATCACCCGGCCGGGGCGCGTCGCCGTCCAGGACATCCCACCATCGCGGCCGTGAGCGTACCACAGTCGAATCCGCGATGGCCGCGTCCGACGATCCGGAGTCGGTCCGATCCGCCCGAAGTAGGTCGGACATTCCTGCCCGACGCCGATCCGAATCCGTCCCGTATGGAGTCGGGCAAGAATGCCCGACCTACGTTCAAGCCGGCGTAAACATTCGTGGTATTTGTGTTATTCGTGGTGAGATCGGGTCCCTCCGCGATTCGAAGACCCGCGCCCATCATCTCCGAACGAAACCACCCCGCGGATCGGCTTGCCCTTGCCTCGACGCCGATCCGTTGACCATCCTTGAAGCCGGGTGTCTCCTGGTAGGCCATTGCCGCGTTCCATCAGGGAGACGAACCCAGGCCGCCGTACGCGCGGGCCGGATCCTCGCTGCCGGCGCCGGCAAGCCGCTCATCCGCACCGCTCTGTTTCCACCACCGGGAGGGAAGCCCCGATGATCCCGAAGGCCGTGATCTCGATACGCCGGATGCCCCGGATCGGTCTGGCGGCCGTAATGGCGATCGCCTCGGCGATGACGACGACCGCCCTTGTCCTGGCCGCAGCCGAGCCAACCGCCCAGGCGCCGGCCCAGGCCCCGGCGGAGAAGAAGGGCTCCGGCCCCGACGCGAAGAAGGATGCGCCACCGCAGCCGAACGTCAAGCTCGGCCTGTCGATCAACGAGCCGGGCGCGTTCCAGGGTTACACGCTGCTAAACCCGATGAACTTCAAGAAGACGTACCTGATCGACATGGACGGCATTCCAGCCGAGGTCGGCGTGGACTACGACTCGGTGACGATCCGGGCCGGGGGCACGCTGGTGCGCCTGACCCGCGAGGTAGCCGAGCTGTTCGGCCGGCTCTTCGTCGCCGCATCCTGGG
>DAIDHB010000388.1 GCA_027452145.1 Planctomycetales bacterium | reverse complement strand
GGCGGCGGCGGCCGGCGCGCTCAAGGCCCCGCCAGCCTCCGAGCCGTCGCCGCGCGGGCCGTCGGGGCTGCCGCCCGCCGCAAGGGCGGCCGGCGGCGGCGCGGGCACAGGCGCGACCATCGTCGCCCCGGCCGCACCGGTGATCCGGGCGCTCGACGAGGCCGAGGCCGCCGCGCTGCGCGCGCTGATCGAGGCCAAGGCCGGGCAGACGAAGTGGGCCAGCACGCTGCTCATGCAGGCGGCGGAACGCTTTCCCAGCGATCGCAAGCAGCAGAACGAGCACCTGGCGAACCTCATGAAGGTCTCCGTCGATTCGATGCGAGCCGAGTCCCGAACGCCGCTCGGCGGCGCGCTGCGCGGCATCCTCGAGGAAGTGCACGCCTACAAGGGAGGTGTGCTCGACCGCGACCCCCTCAAGGCCGAGAAGGTCGCACTCCAGCCCTTCGCGCGCACGGTCTTCGCCCCGATCGCGGTCGACGACGGCCCGGTGAAGACCGTCTCCGGCACCGCCCAGAGGACTCCGGCCCAGGTCCTGGCCAAGCTCGAGGATCCAAAGCTCGCCCGCGCCACCCGCATCAAGTACCTCCTCGAGGTCGTCCCCGAGCTGATCGACTCCTGGCGGCCCGACAAGGAGAGCGACAACAGCGAGGCGGCCAACGAAAGCAGCCCCGCCATCGTCCGCCGGCTGTTCGCCGTGGCGAACGAGCAGCGCCAGCAGCGGAAGTTCATCGACGACGGCTCGACCTTCCGGAAGGCCGGCGACAGGTACAAGGCCCTCGAGGGCAAGTTGCCGAAACCCCAGACTGACGGCTCGTAGCACGCGCAGGGCGATCGGTGCGAGATGATCCACCCGTCCCCCCCGAGCCCAGGCCGCCAGCAAGCGCATACCTGTGTGGATGTGCAATCCACTCATGGACGCGTCAAGCTCGCAGAGCCTCGCCGGATCGGGTCCGGGACCTTCCGCCGGCCGCCTCAGACGACGCAAGTCTCGCGAACACAAAGGGGTACACCGGATGCCGGGCACAGGAACCCCGTCTCCGTTGTGCTCCTTTCTTTTGCATTTCAGGTCATCTGAGTCGAGTTTGGCGATTGAAGCAATCTTGACGACCCCAGAAAACTTCGAAAAAAATTCGTTTTTTTAACTTCTTTTTTAGAAGTTAGTTACGACGATTTTTTGGCGTTTTTTCGGAGGGGGGCCGCGCAGAATTTGCGAACCTGATACATCATGTTATAGAGGGGACCAGAGAATGCGCAAACGAGCGCGAGGATTCTGGCCCCCCTGGGTTGGCCTCTGTCGCTGCAATCTGGGTCCGGCCGAGCAAGATCGCCCTCTGTCCATCCCGAACGTTCAGCCCGGCCCCGCCTCCGCCCGCCTGCCAGATCCCGGAGAGGGAACCACAGAGGCATCGAGACACGGAGATCAGACCGAGAAGAGAAGAGGGCTCGAGACCGGCTCACCCCGGCCGATCCCCCATGCCCCGTCCCCCGACGGTCTTCTCTTCCGGCCTCTGTGTCTCGGTGTCTCTGTGGTTCATTAGTCTTGATTGATAAGTTGTTGGCGGCTCGGCCGCGCTGGGTCTCGGTGTCTCTGCGGTTTATTATTCTTGATTGATAGCTTGTTTGCGGCTCGGCCGCGCGGTGTCCCTGCGTGAAATCCGGTCTTCGCTCGTCCGTCTCCGCGTGAGATCCGGGCGTGAGGCGAAGCCGGGCGTTGCGGCCATGCCGCGTGAGAAGGGTGTACCGACCGACTCGACTGCCGCTCGATCGAGTGAATAACCCATTTTCCAGTGCCCCATCCCTCGGGGCCAGCCGGCCGACCTTCGCACCGGGTCGAGAACCGCGAGAGGTGCGACGAACCCATCTCCCGATGTCCAGGATCAACAACCAGAATCGCAAGGGCGACCTCGCCATGGCGATGGTCGCGGGCACTCCTGTCAAGGACTGGGCCAGAACGCACGGCATCCCCGAGCGCACCGCGTACCGGTGGGTCCGCTCGCCCGAGGTGGTCGACCAGGTCGAGGCCATCCGCCGGGAGAACCTGGGCCGGGCGGTCAACGAGTTGAGCCGGCAGGCCACCGCGGCGGCCGAGCAGATCGCCCGGCTGGCCCGCGAGGCCAGCAGCGAGTCGGTCCGGCTCCAGGCGGCCCGCGCGGTGCTGTCGGAGCTCATGGCTGTCTCGGGCTTCGCCGCGCTGGAATTGCGGATGGCCGAGATCGAGCGGCGGCTGCACGAGGGCTCCTCGGCCGCCGCCGTCGCCGCCCGGCACGAACTGCCGATGACCGGGCCGGATGAGCCGGCGGACTTCCCGCCGGCCTCGCCGGTCGACGCGATCGGAGGCTGAGCCAACCATGACCACCCTGCTCAGCACGGCCCGCCGGGTCGCCCGGGCCGAGACCCTGCTGGGGCCCAGGTCGCCCCGGCGCGCGGATCGAACAACCTGGGACTGGTACGCCGCCACCTGCCCGTGCGGAATCCCGGCCGGGGAGTGTCGCGTCCACGCCCGGGCGCGGCCCGGCCAGCGGCCGCCCGGGGACGACTGGCGCACCTGGCTGCTCCTGGGCGGCCGCGCCGCCGGCAAGACACGCGCGGCGGCCGAGCTCGTCCGCTACTGGGCCGAGTCGGGCCAGGCGCGCCGCATCGGCCTGGTCGCGCCGACGGCCGCCGATTACCGCGACACCATGATCCAGGGGCCCAGCGGCCTGCTGGCGGTCGCCCCTCCCTGGAACCGCCCCAGGTTCGAGCCGTCCAAGCGGCGATTGACCTGGCCCAATGGCACCGTCGCGATCTGCCTCTCCGCCGACCGGCCCGAGCGCGCCAGGGGCCTCCAGTTCGACCGCCTCTGGTGCGACGAGCTCTGCGCCTGGCAATACCCGGCGCGGACGTGGGAAACGGTCCTGCTTTGCCTGCGCCTGGGCCACCGGCCGCGGACCGTGGTCACCACCACGCCCCGGCCGATCGAGCTACTCGCGCGGATCCTCCGCGATCCCACCACGCGCCTCTCGCGCGAGTCCACCTTTGCCAACGCGCGGCACCTGGCGCCCGAGTTCATCACCGAGATCACCGCCATGTACCAGGGCACCCGCCTGGGGCGGCAGGAGCTCGAGGCCGAGGTGCTGGATACCTCCGCGAGTGTCCGGTTCCCCGGGTTTGACCCGGCGCGGCACGTCCTGGAAAAGGCCGAGTACGTGCCGGGCCTGCCGGTGCGGCTGGCCATCGACTGCGGCCTGTCGCGGCACGTCGGTGCCCTGTTCTTCCAGGTCCGCGAGCGCGACGGCACCACCCCCGGCTCGATCCGCCGGATCCTCAGCGTGTTCGCCGACTATTACGCGGTCGATCGGACCTCGGCTGACAACGCGCGGGCGATCCTCGAGCGGTCGTACGCGGTCTGCGGCGGGCGGATCGACCGGGTCTACCTCGACCCGGCCAGCACGGCGAAAAGCGGCATCGGCCCGGCCGCCCGCGGCGAGTTCGCCCGGGTGCTGGGCGAACGGATCACCGAGTGCTGGCCGACGCACCGGGTGCTCGAGGGTCTCGACCAGGTGGAGATCCTCCTGGGCGCACCGCCCCGCGAGCCCGACCTGTGGATCCACCCGCGCTGCCAGTTCCTGATCGAGAGCTTCAGGTCGTACCGCCGGGCCGAGTCAAAGGGCGAGATCCTCGACGCGCCGGCCGATCCCCAGCATCCGGCCGAGGAGGCGATCGACGCCCTCCGCGGCGCGGTGCGCTCGATCTTCCCCGAGGGCCACGTCGCCCCGACCGTCGGCCTGCGGTCATACAACCTCGTGACCGGGAGGTTCGGGCCGTGAGAGGACTGAAATCCCCTCCTGGCGAACCGGCGACGTCAGACTCTCAGCCTGACCCGGGCGTGCGGACCGGACCGGAACGGACCGGACCGGACCCGTGTCAGCCTGAGAGGCTGACCTACCTCGGACGGATCGATCGGTTGGAGCCGCCTCGGACGACCTGACGCCGATTGCTCGACGCTGGAGTACGAATCCGGCGAAGCCTCTTCCGGGACAAACTCTCACGTGAGCAGGCCGGTGACGACCTTGCCGTGCACGTCGGTCAGGCGGTACTGGCGGCCCTGGTAGCGGAAGGTCAACCGCGTGTGGTCGATCCCGCAGAGGTGCAGGATCGTCGCCTGCATGTCGTGGACATGGACGGGATCGGCGGTGATGTTCCACGCGTAGTCGTCGGTCGCGCCGTACACCGTGCCTGGCCGGATGCCGCCGCCGGCGAGCCACCAACTGTACGCCTTGCCGAAGTGGTCCCGGCCCGTGGGATGGGCGGGGTCGCCCTGGCCGAACGGGGTGCGGCCGAACTCGCCGCCCCAGATGACCAGCGTGTCGTCGAGCATCCCGCGCTCCTTGAGGTCGCGCACGAGCGCCGCGGACGGGCCCTCGGTGTCCCTGCACTGCTGCTCGAGCTGGGTGAAAAGGTTGCCGTGCTGGTCCCAGCCGGAGTGCATCAACTGCACAAACCGGACGCCCCGCTCGAGCAGCCGGCGGGCGATCAGGCAGTTGTTCGCGAACGTGCCGTGGACCAGGGCGTCGGGGCCGTAGCGCGCCAGCGTGATCCTCGACTCGTTCGAGAAGTCGACGAGGTCGGGCACGCTGGTCTGCATCCGGAAGGCCATCTCGTACTGGGCGATCCGCGTGTCGATCTCGGGATCGCCGTAATCGCGCAGATGCGCCGCGTTCATGGCGGCCATCTCGTCAAGCAGCGCGCGCCGGCCCTCGCGGCTCATGCCGGGCGGATTCGCGAGATACGGCACCAGGTCGCCCGTGTTCCGGAACCGGACCCCCTGGAACCGGCTGGGCAAAAATCCGCTGCCCCAGTAGTAGTCGAAGAAGAGCTGGCCGCAGGTCTTCCCCTTGTCGCTCGAGGTCATCACGACGAACGTCGGCAGGTTGTCGGTGTCGCTGCCGAGCCCGTACGACAACCAGGCCCCCAGGCTGGGCCGGCCCGGGGTCTGCGCACCGGTCATGAAGAGCGTCACGCCGGGCGCGTGGTTGACCGCCTCGGTGTACATGCTCCGGACCAGGCAGAGGTCGTCGGCGAGCTCGCCCAGCTTCGGGAGCATCGCGCTCATCTCGATGCCGGACTGACCGTACTTCTGGAACGGCTTGATCGCGGGAAGGGTCGGCCATTTGCCGTAGCCGCTCGACATGGTCGACAGCCGGGTCGACCCGCGCACGCTGTCGGGGATGTCCTTGCCGGCCGTCGCCCGCATCACCGGCTTCGGGTCGAACAGGTCCACGTGCGAAGGGCCGCCCCCTTGCCAGAGGATCACCGCCCGTTTCGCCCGGGGGGCGAAATGAGGCAGGCCCGGCAGCCCGGATTCGCCCCGGGGCCGATCGGCCGCGCATGCGGAATCGCCCCCCAGCAGCGACGCCAGGGCCGCCATTCCGATCCCGCTCGCCGCCGAGCCGAAGAACTGCCGGCGGGTCACCCGGGCGATATTTTCGCGATGAAGGTCGTTCATGTCACTCTCGCGTCAATGCCTCGTCGAGGTTGAGGATTGCCAGGCAGACCGCCGCGAGCGCGGCGTGCTCGGCGGGGTCGAGCCCTTCGTCCCGGCCGGATTCGCCCACGCCGAGCAGCGCCTTCGCCGCCGCGCGGTCCTTCGCGTAGATCTCGGCCTGCCGGGCGTAGGCCCGCCGCAGGATCGCCAGGTCGAGGCCCGTCGGCTTGCGGCACATCACGAGCCGGAAGGCCGTCGCCAGGCGATCGTCGACCGATTTCGCCGCCCTCATGCTCCGCTCGGCCAGGGCTCGTGCGGCCTCGACCCACGTCGGGTCGTTGAGCGTGGTGAGGGCGTGGAGCGGCGTGCTCGTGGTGGCCGAACGCACGCGGCACGTCTGACGGTTCGACGTGTCGAACATGTTCGCCGGCCCGACCGTCCGCCGCCAGAACGTATAAAGGCTGCGGCGATAGAGGTCCTTGCCCGAGGAGGCCGGATAAGTGAAGTCGCGTTCCTTGGTGATCGCGAGCGCCTCCCAGATCGCGTCGGGCTGGTAGGGATAGACGGGGCGTCCGCCGATCTCGAGGTCGATCAGGCCGGAGGAGGCGAGCGCCCAGTCCCGCAGGATCAGGGACGGCATCCGGAACCGGCTCGCCCGCGCATACAGCCGATTCTCGGCGTCGCGCGTGAGTCCCGCGGGCGTCGCGCGGCTCGATTGGCGGTAGGTCGCGCTCGTGACGATCAGCCGATGCATGGCCTTCATCCCCCAGCCCCGCTCGCGGAACTCCACGGCCAGCCAGTCGAGCAGCGCGCCGTGGACCGGGGGTTCGCTCTGGACGCCGAAATCCTCCGCGGTCTTGACGATCCCGGTGCCAAACGCCTGCTGCCAGAGCCGGTTGACCTGCACGCGGGCCGTGAGGGGATGTTCGGGCATCACGAGCCAGCGGGCCAGCCCCAGGCGATTCGCCGGCGCACCGGCGGGAAGCGGGGGCAGGAATGCCGGCGTCGCGAAGGAAACCGGAACGGTCGGCTTGAGGTACTCGCCCCGGCTCAGGATGGTCGTCTTCCGGGGCCTGGCATCGCTCATGATCATCACTCGCGGGAGCTGATCGCCGCGGTAGGCGTCGAGCTGCTTCCGAATGACGTCGACCTTCGAGAGGACGGGCAGACTGGCAGCGAGCGCCGGCCGGACCCGGTCGTCGAAGTGCTTGCGGAGCCCCGCGTCGAGCGCCTTCTTCTCGATCTCGCTGCGCTGACCTTCCGGCTTGCGCAGGAGGGACGCCAGCGAGTCGGGGAGGCCCTTGCCGTCGGCGGGCTTGCCGTCGGCGAGGAGGCCCAGCCGCCAGCCCTCGAAGGCCGAATCGGCCGCGAGCTTCCGCTCGGCCTCGGCCTGCTTCAGCCTTTCCTCGAACTCGGCGATCCTGGCCCTGTTCTCCGCGGTCGGCAGTTCGATGAACGGCGACGCCACGCGAATCCGCGACGAGAAGAACTGCGGCGTGCCACTCTCCGGCACCCGGTTGAAGGCGTCGAGGAGGCTGTAGTAGTCCTTCTGGGTCATCGGGTCGAACTTGTGGTCGTGGCACTGGGCGCATGCCATCGTCAGGCCGAGCCACGTCGTCGAGGTGGTGTCGACCCGGTCGAACAGGTTGACCCACCGCTGCTCCTCGGGGATCGCGCCGCCTTCTCCATTCAACAGGTGATTGCGATTGAATCCGCTGGCGATCTTGTCCTCGGCCGTGGCACTGGGCAGGAGGTCGCCGGCTAACAGGCGGATCGTGAACTGGTCGAAGGGCATGTCGTCGTTGAGCGCCTTGACCAGCCAGTCGCGCCAGATCCATTGCCAGGTATCGCCGTCCTGCTGGAACCCGTTGCTGTCCGCATAGCGGGCGGCGTCGAGCCAGGGGAGGGCCATCCGCTCGCCGTAATGCGGGCTGGCGAGCAACCGATCGACCAGGTTCTCGTAGGCTTTGGGATCGGTATCGGCCACGAAGGCGTCGACCTCGGCGGGCGTCGGGGGCAGGCCAATCAGGTCGATCGAGAGCCGCTTGATGAGGGTGGGCCGGTCGGCCTCGGGCGAGGGGGACAGCCCCTCGGCCTCGAGCTTCGCGAGCACGAAGCGGTCGATCGGATTCCTCGCCCAGCGGGTATTCTTCACGGCGGGCTCGGCCGGCCGCCTGGGGGCGACGAAGGCCCAGTGCGGGGCGTAATGCGCGCCCTCCGCGATCCAGCGTTCCAGCCGCTGTTTTTGCTCGGGCGTCAGCCGTCGGTTCGACTTCGGCGGCGGCATCAACTCTTTTGGATTCGTCGCGTTGATCCGCGTGACCAACTCGCTGGCCCGAGGTTCGTTCGGGACGATCGCGCCGGACTCGATCGCCGCGTCGCGGATATCAAGCCGCAGGTCGGCCTGGCGCTTGTTCGCGTCCTGGCCGTGGCAATAGAAGCAGTTCTCGGCGAGGATCGGCCGGATGTCGCGGTTAAAGTCGAGGGCGGGCGATTCGGCAAGGGCCCGAGACTCGAATGCGGACAGCGCCGCGCCGCCTTGCAGCATCAGGGCGACGAGAAATAGGAGTGACTTTCCCGCGGCCCGCCTTCGTTCCGCTCGCATCGCAGTCCCCACTCAGGATTCTCCATCTGTGGCCGCGGGGCGTGGCGCCGGAGCCGAGATTCCCTTTAACCGAGCCTGGCTTACTGGTGAAGTGGAGACCGTATCTCTCCACATGTGTGCAGCCTCTCGGTGGTGCGAGACCGGTTCCCGCGGCTGCCATCCATGTTACCCCGCCTCGCGCCGGTGCGTACAGCGACCGGTCGCGCCGGATCGCCTCTGACAGGATTCTATCAGCGGTCGACAGGATTGTATCGGAGGCTCGCTTGACCTAAGATATCCCCCGGTCCCGCCCAGGCGGGTCGAGTCCTGGTCTGCTGGAGGAGTGCGGCCGATGAACCGTCCCCGGGGATTTACCCTGATTGAGCTGCTGGTGGTGATCGCGATCATCGCCGTTTTGATCGCCCTGCTGTTGCCGGCCGTCCAGGCGGCGCGCGAGGCCGCGCGGCGTGCCCAGTGCACGAATAACCTCAAGCAGATCGGTCTGGCGATGCAGACGTATCACGACGCCCTGGGCGTCTTCCCGCCGGGGCGGCTGCGCGGTCTCGTCAACGCCAACGGCCGGTGTTTTTCGGCGTATGCTTATCTGCTCCCGTTTCTGGACCAGGTGCCGCTGTACAACGCCACCAACTATCTGCTCAACCCCGAGACGAACCCGAACGCCGGGCTGGCTGGCGAGGCCGGGCTCCAGGCCGAGAACACGACGACGCTCATGACCCAGCTCGGCGGGCTGCTCTGCCCGAGCGACGGCGGCCAGACCACCTGCCTGGTGGGGCAGGCGATGCACAACTATCCGATCTCCACCGGGAATACCTACGCCGTCTCGCCGCGCAACCCGCTGGGGCTGCCGGTCAACGGGGTGTTCTTCGAGAACTCGGCGATCGGGTTTCGCAGCATCACCGACGGCAGCTCGCAGACGGTCTGCGTCAGCGAGACAATCCGGTCGCAGCCGGGACCGAAGACCTGGGACGGCGTCAGCGCGACCGACGGCATGGTCCTGACCCAGGGGAATGACAACGCGTCGAACGGCCCGCCGCTGGTGAGCTATCCGGGCAATTGCAGCGGGTCGGGGCTGGTGCTGCTGCACACCAAGGGGTGCATGTGGCTGTTCGGGGCGCCCGGGCACAGCATGTACAATCACGTCCGGCCGCCAAACAACGCTCTGGTCGACTGCCGCGGCGGGCTGCCCCAGAGTGATCGGACCAACTACTGGTGGGACCGGTTGACGCACAACATCACGGCCCACAGCCGGCATCCGGGGGGCGTCAACGCGCTGCTCTGCGACGGGCACGTGCAGTTCGTCAAGGAGACCATCAACGTGACCGTCTGGCAGGCGCTGGGCAGCCGCAACGGCGGCGAGGTTATTGGAGCCGACGGGTATTGATCAATTCATAAAATAGCGATGATGTTGCGTGGCGCACGCGCGAGAGCTGGAGGTTCGAGTCGGTCGCGGAAGCCCACGAAGTGGGCGTCAGGACGTAGCCGGGGGGCGTCAGCCCCCCGGAACGCCAGACGAACCTTTCTCCCCGCCATCGCGTCACCCTCCCGGCCGCGACCCCGCCACGCGGGGTCGCGGCCGGGAAGATGCGTCGAGAGGAATCTGTGAGTGGCGCGGCGGTCCGAGCCCGGGGGGCTGACGCCCCCCGGCTACGTCCGATCGCCCCCTGTCGGGGGCTCGGAGCACGGCCGGCACCGACTTCTGGCCGGCCCGGCCTCTCCGTGAGCCACCCATCTGCAATGCGCTCTATTGGGAAATGGGCACCTCTTCAACGACTTCCGGGCGCCCGGAGCCGATTCGGCGTTCGCGGCCGGTCCACCGAGGCCGGGAACCGCCCGCGGCTCACGCCTCGTCTATTCCGGCGCGGCCGAGGAGGCGTTCGAACAGCAGCGGGCCGACCTGGTCGAGGAGGGTGCGGAGGCGCTCAGGGCTGTCGAACTCGTCGAGCAGGTCGGACGGGAGCTTGCGCTTCAAGTCGTCGAGGGCGCGGTGGCCCAGGGCCGTCAGGCCGGCCTCGTCGCGGCGGAGGTCGTCCAGGCAGGCGGCCAGCTCGGCTAATGGGGCGTCGCCGCGGCCGGTGTCGGGGGCCGTGGGGGGCGTCGTCTTGAAGACGACTTTTTCCACCCAGACGCGGCCGCCGCCGGCGTCGAGGGCGGCGCGGCGGACCTCCTGTGTCCAGTGCGAGGACCGGGCGGCGAGGGTGGAATGCGCCTCGGTCGGGCCGTGGAATTCGACACGTAGAGCCAGCAGGCGGCCGTCGCCGTCGGTGAGATATCGGCCCAGGCGGTCCTCGAAGCGGACGAGCGCCTCGTCGCCGTCGCGGGCGTTGTCGGCGTCGACGCGGCAGGTTTGCCAGCGGACCACGTCCAGCCAGCGCGGCTCGATCGAGGTGACTTCCAGGGTGTCGCCCACCGTGACCAGGGTGCAGCCCTTGGGGCCGGATTCGCGGACGTGGCGGCCCTGGATGTTGCCGGGGAAGACGATCCAGGGGTCGTCCTCGTGCAGGATTTCCCGGGCGTGGATGTGGCCCAAGGCCCAGTAGCCGTATTCGCGCGCCCGCAGGTCCGACAGGGTGCACGGGGCGTAGCGCTCATGGCCCTCGCGGCCGTCGACGCAGGTGTGCAAAAGCCCGAGGTTGAACAGGCCCGGGACTCTTGCCGGGTAGGAGCGCGATAAATTATCCAGCACGGCGCGGGTGGCGAAGCTCCGGCCGTGGATGGCGACACCGCAATCGTCCTGGAAGACGGTCTCGGCCCGGTCGGCCGACAGCAGGCGGACGTTGTCGGGCAGCCGCAGGTCGCGGGTCATCCGGTTCTGGGCGTCGTGGTTGCCGCGGATCATGTAGACCGGGATCCGGGCGTCCCGCAGCCGGCCCAGCACCTTCGTGAGGAACAGCGGCGTCTGGTAGTCGTTCCACTCGCCGTCGTACAGGTCGCCGACGATCAGGACGAACGCGACCTTCTCGACCACCGCGAGGTCGACGAGGTTCTCGAGCGCCCGCCGCGTCGCCGCGCGGCACTCGGCCGCGGGGGCGCCCTCATATCGGTCGAGGCCGCGCTGCGGGCTGTCCAGGTGGATGTCGGCGGCGTGGAGGAACTTGAACACGGGCGTCGGCCTCGACGGACGGGACGGACGGGACGAGACGGGTGTCGCACACCGGCGGCGGGACTACTGTTCTGTTCATCAGTAGTGTATCGGCGGGTCGGCAGATTGCCAATCGCGGTCGCGATGGTGGGCGAGGATGGTGGGTCCGGCTTTGCGGGTTGGAGGGTTTTTGGTTTTCAGGTCTTCCGGAACGCGCGGGGGGCGGGGATCGGGGCGGCAGGACTCGTAGGTCAGGCTTTCCAGCCTGACCCGGCCGGACCGGTCGGACGGCGGGGCCGGATCGGAACGGAATGGAACGGACAGACCGGACGGAGTCAGCCTGGAAAGGCTGACCTACTTTCGGACCGGTGGATCGGCCGGTTCGTGCTCGTCGAGCAGAGTGGCGACAGCCTTCTCGACCGCGCCGTTTACGAATATGTGGGTGTAGCGGATCACGCCCTTCTGGTCGATGACGTAGATGTTGGGCTCGACGGCATCCCAGGCGGTTCGGATGGGGCCGGGGCGGGGGCCCCAGACGCGGCCCGTCGGCCCCGGCTCACCCTCGCGGTCGGGGTCCCACCAGAACTGGACCGGCAGGCCGCCCTTCTGCACCTCCTGCTTCAGCTCGTCGCGATGGTAGGCGGCGACGCTCACGAGCGCCACCGGTTTGCCCCGGAGGGCCGGGGCGATCCGACGGATGATCGAGAGCCGAGCGGCGGGCGCGTCGGCCGGTGCGGGGTTCCCGTCGGGCAGGAACCGCGGCGTCACCAGCACCACGACCTTGCCGCGGAAGTCGCTCAGCTTCATCGGCCGGCCATCGAGGTCGACGCCCTCGATCTCGGGAGCGCGCCGGCCGACCGAGAGGCGATCCAGGGCGTCGAGCCGGATGCGGGCCACGGAGGGTAGGTCGACGGCAAGCTGGCCGAGGATCAGGGGCGGCCGCTCGAATTTGCGGTCGTTGTTGGCGACGAAGGGGTACTCGTTGATCACGCGGTCGAGCAGCCGACGCGCGCGGTGCTCCAGGGCCTTCGGGTCCTGCCTGAGCACGCGGTCGAGGTCCCCGGCGCCGAATTGATCGCGCCAGCGCTGAGCGTTCCCCGGCGGCTCGAAGGCCCAGAGCCGCAGGTGCTCGGCCCGGATTTCGAGGACACGGGCGAGCCAGTAGCAGGCCAGGCCGCGGATCTCGCGATAGGGGTTCTGCTCGGAGGCGTTGTGGAGCAGGTCCTCGACGTGCTGCGAGGCCCAGTAGAGTTCCAGCTTCGGGTCGAGTAATTGCTTGATCCGGTCGCTCCGCGCGTGGTCTCGGGCCAGGATCCTGTACGCCTCGCGCCACTCGCCGCCGAAGACCGTGTAGGAGACCAGCACCAGAAGCGCCTGCTCGGCGGCGGGCGTGCGCGGGTGGCGCCTCGCCAGCCCGAGCAACTGGCCCTCGATGCCGATGAGCCGGGCGACATTGGCCTTCTGGCGCGCCTGCTTCTCGGCGGGGCTGAGCGCCGCCCTCGGGGTCATCCGGTTGGACTCGATGCCGTCCTCGTACTGGCGGAGCAGGGCGTCGAACTGGTCGTCGGGCGAGAGGTCGGGCGGCTGGGCTTTTGGCTGTTGTTGTGCAACGGCCGGTCCGCCGGGCTGCTGACCGCCGATGGCCAGGATTCCCGCGCCGGTGGTGGTCAGGCAGGCGGCCAGCAGGGCCGTCGCCGTTGCGATCAGCTTCTTCGTCGTCATGGCCTGGGTGATCTCCTTCATCAGTTCGACGGCCTCGATCGAGGCGGCGGCGACGGCAGACTGGCCCGTGCCGACCCGCAGGGCGGCGCGGACGGTGGACTCGGCGAGTCCGGACGGGACGGCGGCGGCCGCGCGGGCGGATTCCTCGATCAGGCCCGGGGCGAGCGGGACCGCGAGGGTTGCGCCGCGGCGAGTCAGTCGGCCGCGGAGGCGGTCGCGGGCCCCGGCGAGGCGGCGGCGGACGGTGCCGACCGGCCAGCCGAGCTGGTCGGCGGCCTGGTCGTGGGTCAAGCCTTCGAGGTAGCAGAGGACCACCGGGCGCCGGTATTTCTCGGGCAGCCGGCCGATCTCCTCGTGGAGTACGCGGTCGATGTCCCCCGCTTCAGGCGGACGGTCGGTGGTGATCGCGTCGGGCCTGGCCGCTGGATTCATCTCGGCGTGCCTTTGCTCGTGGTGGCGGCGACGGGCGGCGCGCCATCGGGCGCGGCCGGCGACGCGCAGGGCGACGCCGTGCAGCCACGAGCCGATCGAGTCGCCCCGGCGGATCGACCGCGCCCGGCTCGCCAGGACGAGGAACGTCGCCTGGAAGGCGTCCTCGGCCTCGTGCCGGTCGCCCGTCGCGGCGCGGCAGACGCGCAGGACCATCGGGCCGTGGCGCTCGACCAGCGCCGCGAAGGCGGCCTCGGCGCCCGCGTCGTCGGCGCCCCGGCGGTCGGCGAACCGCTCCAGCAGCACGCGGTCGCCCAGCCCGGCCGCCGTGCCGGAGTCGAACAGGGTCGCCAGGTATCTCGCCGCGGCGCCCGATGGTCCGCTGTCCACGGCCGGGTTGCCTCTCTCGCTTCGCCTTCGGGTCGATCGATGGCACCGCGCCGATCGCGGGCCCGTTTGGTGGTAGTGTCAGCCGGGGCGTCGGGCAATCCCGGTTTTCGGGAATCTGCTGGAGGGCGGTCATGGTCATGCCGGCGGTCATTCACCGCCCTGGCAGGTTGGAATCGTTTGTGGTAAGCTTGCCATCAAGGAGATTGCGTATTATGACCATCCATTTACCTGAAGGGCGAGAGCAGTTCGTCCGCTCGCTCGTCGCGGGCGGCCGGTTTGCCTCGGAGAGCGACGTCGTCGAGGCGGCGCTGGGGCTGCTCGAGCAGCGGGAGCGTGGGCGGGCCGGGGCATCGGATACCGCCGAGCCGCCTTCGGGTCCGCCGATCTGGGACACGATCCGGGAGATCACCGCCACGGTGCCCGATGAGGTGTAGGACGCGGTGCCGATCGACCTGGCCGAGCAGCACGACCATTATCTCTATGGCACCCCGAAGCGGACCGGCGGATGACGCGTGTCTTCGCGGACTCGCTCTACTGAATCGCCCTGGCGTCGCCGAGGGACCAGTGGCATGCTCGGGCCGTTGCGGCGAGCCGGCCATTACGCGGCGTCGAGATCGTGACGACCGACGAGGTGCTGACCGAGTTCCTGAACGCCTTCCGACACAACGCGGACCTGCGCCGGGCCGCAGCGGCCACCGTCAGGGCGATCCAGACCGATCCGACCGTCCGGATCCTGCACCAATCGCGCCAGTCCTTTCTCGCGGGATTGTCCCTGTACGAAAGCCGCGGGGACAAGGCCTACAGCTTGACCGACTGCATCTCGATGGCCACAATGCGCCAGGAAAACATTGTCGAGATATTGACGCATGACCGCCATTTCACGCAGGAAGGCTTCACGATCCTGCTCTGATCGCGGGGTGCGCGAGCGTGCGATGAGGTCCGAGGGCCAGGGCCGGGACCGAGTTCGTCGCTGGCGCGGGGCGAGGCGGTGAAGGGGCTTTGGCAGCGATGAATCCCGACTCGACCCGGCCCGGGCCGGACGATGATGCCACCGGCCTCGGCGTCGATGCCGAAGCGGTCGACACGATGGCGATGGAGGCCCTGACGGCCACGCCGCCGCCGGAGTATGAGCTGGACGCCTCGGAGATCGCGCGCGACGAGTCCGACCCGATGGTCGGGGCCCGGCTCGGTGCCTATCGGCTGCGCGAGCGGATCGATGGCGGCCGGATCGGGAGCGTCTACCTGGCCGATCGGGTGAACGGCCAGGCGCAGCGGGTCGCGGTCGAACTGTTCCGAGGCGCGACGGACGGCCCGGCGATCGTCCGGCGGTTCCGCGCCGAGGTCCGCGTCCAGGAGGCGCTGGGGCGGCATCCGAACATCGTCGGGCTGATCGACGTCGGCACCGCCGAGGACGGCCGGCCGTACTTCGTGAGGGAGCCCGTCGAGGGCGAGCGGATCGACGCCTATTGCGACGTCCGGAAGCTGGGCGTCGCCGAGCGGGTGCGGCTGTTCGCCGAGGTCTGCGACGCCGTGCAGTTCGCCCACCAGCACGCGGTGATCCACCGCGACCTGACGCCGGGCAACATCCTGGTCACCCCCGACGGCGTGCCGAGGCTGGTCGGCCTCGGCATCGCCAGATTGCTGGACCCGGAATCCGGCGGCGAGGGCCCTGGCGCGGGCCTCGACGGTGAGACCCTGACGCCGAGCGGCGAGGTCGTGCTGACGCCCGAATACGTCAGCCCCGAGCAGGTGATGGGCGAGCCGGTGACGACCGCGAGCGACGTGTACGCGCTCGGCGTGGTGCTCTACGGGCTCCTGACGGGCCGTCGGCCGTACCGGCTGAAATCGACGGACGTCGCGGAGGTCTTCCAGGCGATTTGCGAGCAGTCGCCCGGCCGGCCGAGCACCGAGGCGGTCCGCCGCCCGTCGAGGGCGAAGCCGAAGTCGAGGCGTCGGTCGGAGGCGGAGTCGGAGGCGGCATCGACCTCCGATGCGACGGAGATGCCGGACATCGCTGCTTCCGCTTCTGTTCCCGCTCCGGCCGCGCCGGACCCGAAGGAGCTGGCGGCGGCTCGGGGGACAAGTCCGTCGGGCCTGCGGCGAGCGCTGGCGGGCGACCTGGACGCGATCGTGCTGACGGCGATGCGCAAGGAGCCCGAGCGGCGGTATGCCTCGGCCGGCCGGCTCGCCGACGACCTGCGTCGGCACCTGGCGGGCCTGCCGGTGCGGGCGCGGGGGGGCTCGGCCTGGTATCGCGCGGGCCGGTTCGTGCGGCGGCACCGGGCGGCCGTGGCGGCGGCGACCGTGGCGGCTGTCCTGGTGGTCCTGGCCCTGGCCGGTGGCGTGGTCGCCACGATCCAGGGCCTGCGGGAGGCGCGCCGCGAGCGAGACCATGCCGAGGCCTGGTCGCGCGAGGCAGGGCAGACGGTGGACCGGCTCCTCGCCCGTGTCAGCGAGGAGCGGCTGCTCGACCAACCGGGGATGCACCCGCTGCGCGCGGAGCTGCTCGAGGACGTCCGGCGGTTCTACGAGCGGTTCCTGGCCGAGCGCGCGGGGGGCCCGACGGCCCGCGCCGGGTTGGCCGGGGCGAAGACGCGCCTGGCGCGGATCGCCGCGCAGGTCGGCCCGTCGGCCGGGGCGGCCGAGCAGTATCGGCAGGCGATCGCGATGTGGGACGAGCTGCTCGCCGCGAGCCCGGACGACCCGTCGGACCGCGAGGAGCTCGCCCGCGCGCTCGACGGCGAGGCGATGCTTCTGACTCGCATGAAGGGCCGCCTCGGCGACGCGCTCGAGGCCTGCCGCCGCGCCCGCGCTCTGATCGAGCCGCTCGCCGCGACGTCCGATGCCCCCGCCCGGCTCCGCGGGCTGCTAGGCTCGATCCTGCTGAATACCGCGCAGGTCGAGTTCGCGCTCGGGCAGCCGGTCGAGGCGGTCGCGAGCTACCGCCGCGCGCTGGATGTCCACGAGCGGCTGGCCGCCGAGGATCCCGCCTCGGTCATCCCCCGCCTCGCGGCCGCCGAGGCACACGCCGCGATGGCCCAGATCTTCAGCCAGCAGCCCGGCGGGACCCATCCGGCGATCGCATCGTACGAGAAGGCCGTCGAGATCCTCGGCGCCGTGACCCGCGAACATCCGGGCCTCGCCGAGGAGACATTCACCATGGCGCTCGACCTGAATGATCTGGCATTGCTCCAGGCGATGGCCGGCAAGCTGGACTCGGCGCTGGCGAGCGGCCAGCGGTCGGTCGCGATCCTCGAGCGGCTCGACCGGCAATATCCGGATGTGCTCAAGTACCGAGGGGGGCTGGCCGCCGGCTACAACACGATCGGCGAAATCTACCGCCGCCGGCAGGAGCCGGCCGAGTCCCTGGCCCTCGCCGAGAAGGCCCGGCCGCTGCTCGAGCGCCTGGCCGCCGAGCACCCCGAGGACACGGTCTCCCGCATCGACCTGGCCCGGACGTACAGCAGCATCGGCCGCATCCAGCAGCGGACCGGCTGGCCGGCCGAGGCGCTGCATTCCTACCAGCGCGCGGTCGACCAGCTCGAGAGCCTGCCGCAGCTCGAGGCCCCCGCCCGCTACAGCCTCGCCGCCGACCTGTCGCTGTGCATCCCGCTGTTCGGCGCCAAACCCGGCACCCAGGGCGTGACCGACGAGGCGGAGGTCAGCGCGTCCGACCGGACCCGCCGCCGGCTCTACGGCGACCGCGCGATCGCCGTCCTCCGCCGCGCCGTCAAGGACGGATTCTCCAACGTCGAAATGCTCCGGTCCGACCCCGACCTCCAGGCCATCCGCGACCGAGACGACTTCCAGGCGATCCTCAAGGAGCTTCGGGATCGTCATTAGTCATTGGTCATTAGCTTGCGCTCCGCCGTTTGCTCTCCCCTGTCCGTTGTTCGTCGGCGGGGGCAGCGGACGGCATAGCCTTCCTCGAGTCCCCCTCGCCCGTGGCCCCTGTTCCCTAACCTCCGGCCTGAACGATCAGCCGTCCGAGCGGCTGGGTGGGGATGATTTCGAGGCCGGGGCGGGCGGCGAGGGCTCGCGAGAATGACGTGACCACGACGCGGTACGAGCCGACGGGCAGGGGGCGGCGGGTGGTGAGCGACCAGTTGCCGGCGGCGTCGGCGTGGGTGAGCCCGGCCAGGCCGATCTGCGACGGCCGGTCGGCGGGCCCGGCGAGGAGTCGCACCGTCGAGCCGGGGGCGGCGGTCCCGGAGATCTCGGGTTGGCCGGTCGTTACGACCTGGGCCGGCAGGCCGACCCGGCCGCGGCGGGCCATTGCGGTATCGACGATGGTCTGGGCACCGTCGACCTGCCCGTTAAGCTGGAGTTGCCGCACCAGCGGCGTCTGATTTCCCAGCGTGGGGGCGATGAAGTTGCGATACCAGTCGGGGATGCCGTGGTTCCCCGAATGCGTGACGCCCATCGCCGTCAGGTTGTAATAGTGGACCGTCGGGCCCATGCTCTGGACGGGCACCTGGCCCCACAGGTTGTAGATCCCGCTCGCGGTGGACTGGGTGTGCTGGAAGAAAACGTTGGCCTGGTCGACGATCGAGGGGAAGTACGGCGGGGGGTCGTGGGCCTTGCCCTGGTAGTTCGTCACCAGCATCTGGGCCAGCCCGGCGAGCGGCCCGGCGAAGGTCATCTGCTGGCCCGAGGCGACGTTGTTGTTCGCCGCGTGCGGGTCGAGCAGCGTGTCCTCGATGTAGCCGGCCTGGAGCTGGGGGGGCATCGCGTTCTGGAGCGTCGCCAGGGCATACGAGTTGACGACCGTGCCCTCGCTGTGGCCGATCATCACGAGGTCGACCGCCGAGCCCGCGGGGAAGCGCTGGGCCGTACCGGCGATGATCCGCGCCAGGCGGGGCGACTGCCGGATCGCCGAGCCGGGGGTGCTGCTCTGGAGCGCCCAGTTGTAGGGGATCACCGAGTCGAAGCCCTCGTGCTTCATCATGTAGGCGACCTGGAGCTCCCAGGCGGGGCCGTGCTTCCAGCTCGGGTCCTGGATGCCGCCGTGGGTCACGACGCCGATCGTGTAGACGCGGAACGACGCGGACTGCCGCGGGCTGGCGGTCGCGGAGGGCGAGCCGGGATCGGCGACCACCGTGACATAAGGCTTCTCGGGGAACGGAGGCAGCCCCTGCGGCAGCGCGATCGTGAGCGTGTGGGTGCCGACCGCCGTGGCGGGCTGCCCGGCCTGGTCGAGCGTCGGGGGCTGGCCAGTCGACGATCCGGGGGGGACCAGGGTGACGGCGTCGACCGCCGAGGCGTCGGAATTGAACTGGCCGTCGCTCGAGCGGTACACGCCGAACTGGAGCGGCACCGCGGCCGTGACCGGCTGGTTGACCTGGTACTCGACGGTGATGCTCTTTGAGTCGGTGGTTGCGGCCGAGATCATCTGGACGGCCGGCGGGTCGACCGAGGTTGCCAGCGAGCTGGGGACGCATCGGAGCTCGAGGGACTCGATCGGGCCCGACGAGGCGTTCCGGGTGGTCCGGGCGGCGCGCCGGCCTCGGGGAGGGGCGGCCAGGATGCGCGCAAACGAGATCGACCGCATGTCGGGCCTCCGCCGGCGTGGGGATCGGGCCGCACCGCACCGAAGGGAAAGGATAAGGACGTGGTCCCGGGTCGTACGGATGCCCCGGGGCCTGGCATCCATGCCGCACCCCGGGGCCCGTGGGGCGCGCGGGCCGCCCCGTTGTCTTCGCTCTCAGGAGAGGTGAAAGGAGGCTCGGCGACCGGCGCGGGGGCCGCAACGCGAGGCCGTCGCGGGTCGCGGGCGCGGATGATGCCCGGCGGGGCCGGGCCGTGCCGGTCGAGCGAGCGGGGAGTATACGCGGCGGCCGGGAAAACGCAAGGCCGGCTCCTCGATCCCGATCGCGATTTCGCGATTCGCAATCGCCGCGATTCCGCCATCCGTTAGGCCGGTGGCCGCCGATCGCGGGGCAAGTGCCGGGCCGGAGCCGGGTTTCACCGGCCGGTGGCTGGCGGGAGCCGTGGGCATGGCGTTCGCTGGAAATCCGGACGGCTCGTGGTGAGGCCCTTGTGGTCGCCGTCGGGATGTTGTAGGGATCCAGGGCCGGGACTGCCGGCTCCGGCGGGCGACGTGATGCGAGGGCCGGGCCGAGGCGGGATGGACTCCAGGGCCGGCGGCCGGCGTCGAGGAGATCCGATCATGGCGCGAATGCCGAAGTTGGGGCGGGCCGTCTACTCGACCTTGGGCCTGGCGATCCTGGTCCTCGCGACCACCTATGGGGCGATGGAGTTGCAACCCCGCCTGGAGGCCTACCGGGCGATGCGGTCGCTGAACCAGCGCTGGCACGACGCGAGCCTGCCGGTTCGGGCGCGGAACCGCGCTGCGCAGAGGCTCGCGGAATTCGGGCCGGACGCGGAGCCGTACCTCCTGGCGGCGGCGAGAGCCGAGGAAGGCCGAGTGCGCGAGGCGGCGTACGGCTACCTGTCGGGACTGGTCCCGATGCCGGATGAGGCCGTCGCGATCTGCCTGGCGGCGTTGAGGGACGAGGAGACGCCGCGGGGGCGGGCGGCGGCGGCGCGGTCGCTGGGGACGATCGCCTATTTGATTCGGCAGACCCGAGCGGAGCGACGGGCGGCGATCATCATGGCGCTGGCGGCCGCCGGGCGGGACCCGTCGCCGGTCGTTCGCCGCGCCGTGGTGCGGGCGATGGTCGAGGCCGGCGCGGTGGAGGTCGACCCGGGCCCGTGGCTGGAGGATTCCGACCCGCAGGTTCGGTACGCCGCGGCCGAGGCGGTCTACTGGCTGGACCCGCAGCACCGCGGGCGGATGATCCCGACCCTGCACGCCCTGATCGTCGCGGCCGACCCGGCCCACCCCGCCGACGTGTGGCGTCCGATGGGGCTGTTGCTCCGCGCCGATCTGGCGGCCGGCGAGTCCCTGGTGCCGACCATCGCCGGCTGGCTCCGTCACGAGGACCTCGGGGTCCGTCACCAGGCGATCGTCTGGCTCCAGGTGCTGGGCCCGCTGGCCCAGAATGCCGTCCCCGCGCTCGAGTCCCTGCTCGAGGGGGGCAATCGCTCGTTGCGGGTCCACGCGGCCGTGGCGATCATCGCCATCCATCCGGCCGGCTGCGACCGGGCCGCGGCCTGCCTCCTGACACTGCTCCGCGACACCGAAGTCCCGCCGCAAGAACGGATCGGGGCCCTCGGCCCGCTGAGCCGGATCCTCAACGACTCGGCCGTCCCGCCGAAGGTCCGCGACTCGGCCCTCATGGTCATCCGCGCCGTGCCCGACGAGCCCGGCGTCCACCCCGAGTTCGGCCGCCGCGTCCGGATGTTCCTCGAGTACCAGGGGAGCATTCGGAGCCGCACGGCCGCGGCAGCGGCCGCGGCCGCCCGCCACCCGGACGTCCAGTAGCGTCTCCCCGGCCGGCCAGGCGCGCGAATCGGACGGACCGGGACGGCGGCGGACAGGGCGGCCGGACCGTTCCGGGCCCGACGCTCGCGTCGAGCGTGGCGGGCGAGGTCGTCCCATCGCGCGGGCCGCTCCGGGCGGGCGCCGTGCCGGGACGGCGACGCGATCCCGATCGCTCCCTGCCGGCAACGGAAAGATAGAGCATTGGATTTAAATTGTAATAGTTTGATGACTTGTTCATGGCGTGGTCGAGCCTCGGAGGACCGGTAACCCCGTGCGACCGTCGCGACCGGCCGGATCCGCCGGGTCGTGCCGCGTCGGCGCGATACCGGGAGGCTCTCGGTGATTCGCCAAAACAATCGGGCGATGTGTTTTTCTTGATTGTTCCACTTGTTTCGGCGCGAATAGCTCGCTATGCTCTTCCGGACAGATGCTTCAATGAGTCTTGTGACATGGATAACTTCACAGTTCGCTGTCGCCATTCTTGGATGTAGGGACACGTGCGAGTCGTCTCCGCGGCCGGTGGCCAACCGGACGTCGGGGGCTCGCGGGTGGTTGCCTGCGGGTTCCGGCCAGGATGCCGGGAGAGGAGAGGGCCGGCCTGGGACCTGACGGCCGGGGGTCCTCGCTCGAGCATCCGACGGGTTTCGGGGATGGCGACTTCGACTGAGAGACACCGGGTCGCGTGCGGCCCAAGAGACGTGCCGACGAAGGTCTTTTCGCCGCGATGGAGTGACGGGGAGAGCGCAGGAGGCGGTCCAACGGGGCATTGCTCGCCCCGATCGGACGTTCCCGGTATCGATCCGCGAGGCGCCGTCGATTCCGACGTGCGACACGCATCCGCCTCGATTTGCTCTGATCCCAGCAACTGAGTTGTCGACGATACGGTCTCTCGACCGTCCGCGCGGGACCATCCCGTTACGGGCCCTGGGAACCGGGACAGGCGTCTCGAATACTCCGAGCGGGTCCCCATCTCCAGGGCTTCTTACGCGGATGCCCCTCGCCGTGCGCCAGGCGCCGCGGCCGTTCGTCGTGCGCGCCCGACCGCGGTGCGCGGCGATCGGGTCGAGCGTCGTCGGCCATCACCACACCCTGGAGTCCTCACGCCATGAAGCTCGCAACCCGCCGCCGCCCGCGCCGTGTGCCGAGGCGCCGTCCCGCCTTCCGTCCCGGTGCCGAGGGCCTCGAATCGCGGCTGGCCCTCAGCGGATCGCCCATCGGCGCCAGCCTCGATGCCAACAACTTCAGCGGCAATCCCATCTGGACCGACCTCCACAACCAGGCCGTGCCG
>DAIDHB010000387.1 GCA_027452145.1 Planctomycetales bacterium | reverse complement strand
CAACGTTAGGCCGCGAGTTCAACGCTGTCACATGGCTTGATCTGTCCGGGTGGCCCTTTCGGATCGAGTCCTCATAATCCGCAGGTCAGGCGTTCGAGTCGCCTCCCCGGTACTGCGTCCTAGTTCCTAGGACGCCCGGAGCCCTTCCACGGAGGGGCGCCTGTTTGTGCGGCCGGCCGTCGGTCCATCCGCCAAAGACTGAGCCGGCGGCCGGCTCTTTTTTTCCGGTGCACCTATTCCGGGTCCGCGGTGCATCCATCCCCCGTCCGTGGCAATAGGTGGAACCTCCGATCGGGGGTTGTTTGCCCGATAGGGGCGATGATCCGAGGGGGCTTAGCGCGTCGGCCTCGGCGCGCACCGCGACCGGCCGCGGCCGAGGGGCCGCGCCGGTCGGTAAGGATCGGGGGGAATCGCTGGCGGGGTGGCGGCCCTCGCTCGGGTCACGCCGTCGGCCGGCCGCGGCCTACTCGCGCCCGAGCAGCTCGGGCGGGATCGTCGCCACCAGCTCGGGCCCGACCCGGCCGCCGGCGACCGCCGCCCGGAGATTGGCCCGGGCCAGCTTCGCGAGCGGGCCGACGCCCCGGCAATGCTCGACGATCCCGGCCACTTCCTCGCCCGAAAGGCCCTTCGACGGGCCCTCGGCCGCGGCCCTCGGCGCCGGCCTGGCCGTCGCCGAGGCGCCGGCGACGGGGGCCGGATCCGCGGGCGGGCCGCCTTCCTTTTGCCACCCTTCGAGGATCCGGAGGGCGTAGATCAGGCCCTTGACCGGGAGCATCCCGGGCTTGCGATTCCGCCTCTCGACGCGATCGAGGGCGCGCGACACCCAATCGGCCGAGTAGGTCGCCATCGCCGCGGCGATCCGGTCGGGGGTCGCGTCCGGGATGAGGGCGAGGCCCCGCCGGATCAGGGGATGATCGGGGGGGATCGAGATCGGCGTCGACGGCGCGCCCTGTGGCCCTGTCGACGCTGTTGTCTCCTGTCCCTGGGGGAGTGTGGGGGGGACCGGCTTCGGGTCGGGCGTTCCCCGGGTGCGGAGCCCCCTGACGAACGTAATCACCCGACGGCCGCGGGCCCGGGCCCGGTGGATGACCGCCTGGCCGTTCTCGCCGAGGACCCTTTCCAGGGCGTACAAGCCCTTCTGGACGAAGCTACCGGACCGGCCGAGGGCCTCGGCAATGTCGCGGTCGATGATCGTCTCATCGAGCCCCTGGCCCCGTTCTCGGGTCGCGAGGAAGGCCATCACTTCGACGGCCGCGGCCCGCCAGTGCGATTCCAGGTTCAGTACCGGGAGCGGGATCCCCGCGTAGGGGTCGCCATTGGTCCGGAATAGGGCGGAGGCGCTCATGTGTTCCACCCCCTCCGCGCCATCGCGGTGAGGCGGACGAGCTCGGCGGCCAGGGCTTCGCCGTCGACGGGCCCTTCGCTCGCAATGCCGGGGACGGTCGCAAGCAGTTCGCTTCGACGGCCCCGACTCTTCCGGCCCTTCCGGCCCTGCTTGCACTCGGAAACCCGGATCGCGTTTCCCTCGCGGGTCGGGTGGTTTCGGTGGCTCATGCGCCACCCCCGCAATCTGCCTGCGCCCTGGATTGCCAGGCGTCCAGACGGGCCCGATCCTCGGCCGATAGGGGCTCGCCCAGCCGGTCCTTCAGGCTGAGATACTCCGGATCGTAGATCAAATTGGCGAGCCTGCTTCGCTCGCCCGGTCGCAACGGAAGTGCGATCTGTCCCCGCTGATGCGTGCGGGCCATCGGTTCACCTATTTGTGCTGCGCCCGATCAGGTCCATCCGCCAAGACTGACCCGTCGTGCTCGTAACTCGTTACCTCCGCTTCACTGCCGCTTCATCCGTCCAAATTTAGCGGACCGACGCCCGCGATGTAAGGCGCCCGGTCCGGATTCGAAGCGATTGGGCCGCTTATGCCGGTTGTGCAGATGGCGCCCGGTCCGGATTCGAAGATCGTTGCTTCCGACTTCCATTGCCAACGGCCGGAATCCCGCTCGCGGGACCTGACCACCACCTGCCACCGCCCGCACTCGGTACAGACCAGCAGGAGGCGGTCAGGCTCTGAGTTATCGGGCTGGATCAAGTCCATGACCGATAGGTCATCCGGGCAACGGCGGTCTTCCCTGTTGGGGAGCATCCCGGTTTCTCCGGTCCTGAATGGGTTGGGGTGATTGGATCGATCCAGTCTACCGTGTGGGATCCTGGATAGGTAGGATTGGTTGGCCCGGCAAACCGGGCGGTCTAAGTTTCTCGCGGGGGGGTGACGAATCATGCCCGATCGCTCGAAGCCGAGGGCGGCTCGCCGTCAGGAGCCGAGGCTTTACCAGCTCCGCAATGTGATCCGGTTCGTCGACGACCTCCCCCCGCCCATCCGCGGCCGGGTCGGGGAGATGCCCGTCCGGCTCCATGTCTGGCCGCCCGACGTCGTCCCCTCCCACCCGGATGCCTTCCGGCCTCGGGACGGCTGCCTTGCCGGGTTCTGGGTTCTGGTCCGGTTCGGGGATGATGGCGATCACGAGTCGTCCCCCCCGCCGGCCAATCTCTCGACCGCCGCGGCCAGGTCGTCCTGACCCGGCTGGACGTAACGGCGCGTCGTCTCAAGAGATTCATGACCCATCAGATCGGCGATCACCTGGATCGGCGTCCCGGCAACGGCCAGGTTGTGGCCGAACGTGTGCCGGAGCACATGCGGCGAGAGCTCGGGCAGGTCGCAGTGACGCCGGAGCTTCGCGAGGATCGATTGGACGCCCCGCGGGGTCAGCGGCCCGCGCTGGCCCTTCAGGATCGGGCCCGACGCCCGGCCGACGGAACCGTTGCAACCCGCCAGTTCTTCCAGCGCGGCCCGGGCCTCGGCGTTCAACGGGATCGACCGTTGCTTCCGCCCCTTGCCGATCACCGTGACCTTCCCCGACCTCTCGCGGATCTCGACCGCTTCCCAGGTCAGGTCGCAAGCTTCCTCGACCCGTAATCCGGTGTGCATAAGTAGCTTGCAGAGTTGAGCCTCGCGCCGGCCCGCGTGCCTCTCGGCCGCTCTCAGGAGCGCTCGCTGTTCTTTCAGGTCCAGCCATCGGGGCGGGGGCTGGACCTTCCGAACCTGCCGAGGCGTCCGGATCTCCGCCCGGTGTCCCTCGGATTCCGCCCACCGGAGAAAGCTCGACAGCGCGGCCAGCTTGCGGTTCGCCGTGGCCGGCTGGTATTTCCGGTCTTCAAGCATATGTGACTTCCAATCTCGCAACTCGGCCGGCTGCAAGATCGCAAGTATCGGCTTTTCTTGATATTTCCATTCATACCACCCTGCGAAGTCGTCAAGGTCGTCCCTGTAGTTGGCCCGGGTGTGGTCGGACCGCTCGTTGTCTTCGAGGTGCCGGTCGAACAGATCGAGCGCCCCGGACCAGTCGCGGGGGGGCTGGGGCTTGGCTGGTGACGGCTTTCGGGGCATGCACGGATTCTCCGCACAGTTTTCCGGGGGTTACGGGGTCGGTCTCCCATCCCTATCGGCGATACCGGGCCGGTTCTGGACGTAGAATACCCCATTCTACGCTCGCCACCCCCGGAACGCAATTGGGGGAGGCAAACTGTTAGTAGGGGCCGGGGCTTTGGGCCCCTTCCGCGCGCTAAGAGGCATCCATGCATGCGATCCAACGATCCCGACGCCCGCCTGGCCGAACGGGCGCTCCGGGAGCGCTGGCCGGTCCCGCCGGATAAGCTCGCCGGGCTGGTCCAGGTCCTGGTCGACCTGGCCGAGTCGCCGGCGACGAAGCCCCGCGAGCGCATTGCGGCGGTGAAGGCACTTCTGGCGGCGTCCAAGCTCAATCTGGACACGCTTCGGGTTTCGATGCTGGCGGGCGAGTATGAGGCCCTGTCGGCCCGTCTGGGGGCGTTGCTGGGCCAACCAGCGGCTCCGGCCGAGGGGGAGGGGGGTGGGTCGTGCCGTTTGGGGGGCTCCGATCGCTAATTCGGTCCCTCGAACACGCCCGGGGGGAGGATGCCGGACCGTCCGACGCGGACCGGGCCCGATATGACTGGTACGAAGAGGGATGCCCGTGCGGATTGCCGGCCGGGGAGTGTCGCGAGCATGCCCGGGCGAGGGAGGCTCAGCGGCCCCCGGCCGGCGACTGGCGGACGTGGCTTCTCCTCGGCGGCCGGGCGGCGGGGAAGACCCGGACCGCCGCCGA
>DAIDHB010000386.1 GCA_027452145.1 Planctomycetales bacterium | reverse complement strand
TAGGTCAGGCTGAGAGCCTGACCTACTTTCGGACCGGCGTCTTTCTTCCTTGCCGGCGCGATACCTCGGCCCCTCCGGCGGGTTGAATCGGATAGCGGGGCCAGACCCGACAAGACCAGACCAGACCAGACCAGGCCACATCAGACCAGGCGAGACGGAGGTCGGTCCGATGAAGGTGAACGTGCCGGCGCGACGGCTCCACGCGGCGACGATCCCGGTCGTCCTGGGTGTCGCGATGATCCTGGCCGGGGCGCCGGCCGATGCTGGCGGCGGCCACGGCGGAGGTCATCACGGCGGCGGCGGCCATCACGGGGGTGGAGGCGGCGCTCGGGCGCCGCGCGTGGCGGCGCCCCATCATCAGGCCCAGGCGTCCCATGCCCGCGCCCCGCACGCGACGAACGCCGCGCCTCGATCTCACGCCGCCGCGACCCGGTCGTGGTCGGGTGCGGCGGCCGCCCGCTCCGGCCGGGGATCGACCCGGTCCTCGTCGAACGCGGTTCGGGCGGGCACGAATCACGCCGGCTCGCACGGGCGTCCGGCGCATGTCGGGGCGAGCGGTGCGACTTCCGGGTCTGCGGCTCACCACACCACGGTCGCCTCGACCGCGCCGATGCTGGCGACGCACGCGACACGCGGGTCGATCGCGCCGACGCTGTACTCCTACGGCCAGCGCGGCCGAATCCGGCCGTATCGGGCGTATGGCTATGGCGTCGGCTATCGCAACCGATACTACGGCGGCCGGTACGGCTACGGCCGCTCGCAGGCGAACAACCGGGCGATCGTGGGGCGGCTGAGGTCGGTCTACATGAGCCTCGCCCGGCTCGACCACGACTACCAGGGGCACCGCGTCCGCGCGATGCATGCCATCGGACTGGCGATCCGGCAGCTCTCGCATCGGTCGATGGGCTATGGCGGGGCCGGGACCGGAGCCGGCATCGGGATGGCGTTCCGGCCCGGATTGCGGCGGAGCGTCCTCGCCGGCGGCGCGGGACGGCGGGGTCAGCCGATGAGCCAGGCCCAGTCGGACGCGCGGATGCTCCGCAACCTGCGGATCCTCCAGGGCACGGGGATGCAGCTCGTCAACCTGGGCAGCCCGACCTACAGCCATGCCCGGGCGCTCGGCCACATCCAGCAGGCGGTCCTCGAGCTGAACGCGGCGCTGGCGGTCCGATGAGAGTGGGGCTTTCTCCTCGCCCCTACCGCCGCACGCCCAGGCCGATCAACAGCTTCGAGCCGTCGGAGAGGAACGGCCGCTCGCAGAAGAAGACCTGGTTGATCGGCGCCCGGACGTTCGCCGAGAACTGGAGCTCGCCGTCGAGCGAGAGCTCGCAGCGGAGCTGCACCTTGCCGTTCTCATCGAGCGGGCGGACGAGCGTGGTGACCGACCGGAACCCGTGGCCCAGGTCGCACTTCACCGCCTCGCCGGCGATGATCCGGGCGCTCTGGACGTCCAGGACCTTGAAGCCGTGGTTCGGCAGCAGTTGCTTCAACTGCGGCAGGACCTCCGAGAGCCGGCTGTCGCTGGTCTTGCCGCCCGGGGTCGCCAGGATGCCCAGCACGGTGACCTGACGGATGATCTCCCCCTCGGAGCGATTACCGTCGTCCCCCTCGGCGCCGGTCGCGCGAAGGCCTCCCAGCCCGAGCATCAGCCCGGCGCAGGCCAACCCGGCCGCGGACAGGGCGATCGGCAAGGCACGGCGTCGGGTCATGGTCGAGGTCTCCCAGGCCGGATCTCAGCCCACCAGGTCGGTCGGGCTCTCGGCCTGACCGACCAGAATCCCGCGACTCCCCAGGGCCTCAGCGGGCCGCCACGTGGGGCGTGGAGAGCGACTCCATCACGTTGAGGAAGACCAGGCCGCCGTCCGAGCCGGTGTTCATCTCGGGCGGGGTCGCATTCTCGACACGGGCGCCGGCCGACCCGGCGTGGATGACCACCAGGTAGCCCTCGTCGATCTCGGCGTCGACCCGGACGGGCCCGTCCACGCGGATCGGCGTCGGGGCACCCGGATTGGCGGCGACCTTCGGGGCGCTGCCGGCGCCGCCGTCCGGCCCGTCGGGCCGTGGCGCCGGTTGCCAGGCCAGTCCGAAGGCCACGAGGATCGCCGCGGCCTGCGCCAGGCCGACCAGGGCGATCGCGCCAAGGCCCCAGCGGCGGCCGGCCGTTCGGGGACGATGCCGGGGATGCGCCCGGACCCCATCCATCTCGCCGATCGCCGGTACCAGGACGGGCTGGGGCCGCGGGCTGGCTCCGGGCGTTGCGGACGGCCGGTCGAGGGCCGCCGAGATGCCCGACCAGACCGAATCCCAGGCCTCGGCCGACGGCTCGGCCGGGCGGGTCGCCTCCCAGAGTCGATCGAGGCGCTCGGCGTCCTGGGCCCAGGCGGCGCACGACGGGCAGACCGCCAGGTGATCGGCCATCGCCGCCCGGTCACGGCCGGGCGTCGGGGCAGCCAGTTCGCGTTCGACCTCTTCGCATCGCATTGCTAGATCGTCCTATCCTACTTGCCTAATCCATCATACAAAGATCGTTCAGACGGTCCCAGTCCAGGTCCGCCTGGAGTTTCGCCCGCGCGGCATGGATCCGGCTCATCACCGTCCCGACCGGCACGTCCTGGACCTCGGCGATGTCCTTGTAGCTCATCCCCAGCTCGGCGAACAGGATGAAGGTCTCGCGGAGGGTCGCGCTGAGCCGGTCGAGCCCCTCGTACAGGGCAGCCCGCAGGTCCTGGCGCTGGAGCCGCCGCGACGGGTCGTCGAGGACGCCCGGATCGTGGTCATTTTCCCCGGTTCCGGCCCGGATCGCCGGGCCAACGGGCGCCGCGACGGCGATCTGCCGCCTCCGCCGCCGGCCCCAGTCCAGCGCCGTGTTGCGCACGATCTTCAGCAGCCAGGTGCGGTAAACGCTCCGGCCGTCGAACTGCGCCAGCGCCGTGAAGGCCTTGATCATCGCTTCCTGGACCACGTCAAGGGCGTCCTGTTCATGCCCCAAGTACCGATACGCCAGACGGTAAGAGTCGTTCCGGTGCCGCCGGAATAGCTCCTCGCACGCCCCCCGGTCCCCTTCCCGGGCGCGGCGCACCAGGAGTTCATCCTGCGTCGACACTCCGGTCATGGTCGGGGCCTCGAGCATGCTTTCACCTGGGTCCATAGACGACGCAGCCCGCGGTCTTATTCGATCCCACCCGGCGGATTCCGCCCATTCGGCGAAATCCCGGGTCCCGGGCGTCGGCGTCCGTCGCTCTCAATTCATGGTTGCCGGACGGCGTCGTGCGGTCAATCCACCGAGAGCTAGCAGCGGCAGGCGGCTGGAAGTCTGCTGCCCGCATGCTAGGATGGTGCGCCCATGTCGGTGAGGACTCGTATTTGTTGAGGGAGTTGCGGCGATGATCCAGACGATCCTGGCCCTGGCGTGCGTGCTCCAGGCACCGCAGGGGGGCGACTCGGCGTGGAAGACGTACACCTCGGCGGCCGGATTCTCGGCCCTGATGCCGGGCCCGGTGAATGAGCAGAAGCAGCCGCCGGCGAAGCCCGGTCAGGCCCCGGGCACCATGGCGATCGCCAAGGATGGAGACACCGCGTACCTGGTGATGAAGATCAACAACCCGACGCCGATCCCCGCCGAGAAGGCGGAGGTTTATCTCCAGGGAGTCGTCAACGAGACGGGGAAGGCCGGTCGGCTGATCTCTCAGAAGGCCATCGCGCTGGCGGGCCATCCCGGCCGCGAGTTCGTCGCCGAGTTGAAGGCGCCCAACGGCGAGCCCGTGGTGCTGACCGCCCGGTTCATCCTGACGAGCCCGGACGTGACCTTCAACATGCAGGTGATCTGGGCCAGGTCGAACCAGGCGCCGCCGGCGGCCGTCGTGAACCGCTTCTTCGACTCGCTCAGGCCCGCGGTGCCCGCGATGGCCAACGGCGGCGGGGGCGGGAGGAAGCTGGAGTTCCAGCCGTTTGCGCCCCCAGGCGGCGGGTTCGAGACGGTGATGCCCGGCCAGCCGAAGCCGACGAAGATCCGGGCCGGGTCGGGGCCGGGCGCCTTCACCGCGGACACGTACGAGTGCGAGACCGTCCTCGGGACCTACGCCGTGGTCGTGTACCAGTACCAGCCCCACATCGGCAACGCACCTCCGCCGGTCAAGGCGCAGATGCTGGCCAGGATGTGCGAGGCCGTGGCGTCCGAGCGCAAGGCCACCGTGACGCAGAAGGACTCGGGCCGGCTCCAGGGGCTGCCGGCGCACCTGGCGAAGTACACGTTCCCGATCCCGGGCTCGACGTCGCCCGGAGTCGGCGAGGCGCGGGCGGTGATGGCCGGGCCGCGGATCTACCTGCTGTCGGTCGTCGGCCGGCAGGACATGGTCGACGCCGCCGAGCAGGAGAAGTTCTTCGACGCCTTCAAGGTGACGGAGGCCCCGAGGCCGTCGAGCCCGCCAATCATGACGCGCCGGCCGCCGCCGGGCGGGGCGGCCGCGCCGGTGCAGGGGTTCCGTACCCCGCGGGCGGCCTGGAAGCGGTTTGAGACGGCGTCCGGCGGGTTCACGGTGCTCATGCCGGGCGAGGCCGAGACGAAGCACGAGGACGAGGGAATCCTTGGCGCGAAGGAGGTCGAGCTCTTCGAGGCCGAGCACGGCGGATATCGCTACATCGTCCAGTACCAGGACCTGCCCCGCACCGCGTTCCGCCGGGGGAACGCGCTGGTCTTCCGGTCGGCTCGCACCAGCGACGAGAAGATCGTCAAGGGGAAGGCCGTGGGCGAGAAGACCCTGCGCCTGCGAGGCGCGACCGCCGGGGTCTCGTACCAGATCGAGTCGCCCGGCCACGACGGCGACATGGCCCGCGTGCGGGCCTACGTGGCCGGGTCGAGGCTCTACCAGGTCATCGTCGCCGGCCCCAAGGACGGCTTCCCCGTCGCCGACAGCGATCGGTTCTTCAGCTCGTTCCATCTCAAGGAGCGCAACTGAGAGTCTGCCCCGGAACGGCTCCGAGCCCCGGTAGGGGGCGGTCGGACGTAGGCGGGGGGCGTCGAGCGTCCTGAGCTATGGGTTCCACGAGCGACTCTGGATCCTCGTGCTGGCCGCGGACCTCGAGTTGGGCGTGTAGATCCTCTGGATGGTCATGAAGAAGCTGGAGCGTGAACTGAACAGGAAGTGAGGCGACCGGCTGGGGGAGTTCTACCCAGGAATCGCGCCTGGCCAGGAAACCGTCCGAGTACCCGCGCGGGCAACTCCGGCGAACCGGCGACGTGAGTCGCCGGGTGCTTCCTCGGGGGATGACCTGGCGACTGACGGCGACGCTCGACCGGAGCTTGACCCGGCGACTCACGTCGCCGGGTCGCCCTCGCCGGCGACTGACGTCGCCGGTCTCTCGGAGCGTGACCAGGCCGGCTGGGCCCGACCAATGGGACGCGATTTCCTGCCGCTCGCCTAAACGCGAGGGACCGGCCGGACGGCGGGCCGTCCGTCGCAGGGGAACGCATGGAGTGTCCGGCCGGGCGTTCGAGGGCGGATTCGAATCGCGAGGTTCCGCAAGGCCCGCGTGAGGGGATGGGCGCCAATTCGCGATCATCTCGTCAGCGAATCCGGCACCACGGCAGCGAGCGTCGGAGCGCCCTGAGGCCCTCCGGCGAGATCCGCGTCTCCGCGACGGTCAGCCTGCGCAGGTGCTTCATTTCGCCGAGGTGCCCGAGCCCGGCGTCGGTGATCTGCGTGCCGGTGAGGTCCAGTTCCCGCAAACCTTTCAGTTCCCTGAGGCGGACCAGCCCCGCGTCGGTGACCGGCGCGCCCTTGAGGCTCAGCGACCGCAGGCTCGTCAATTCCTCGATATGCGCGAGGCCCTTCACCCGCGTGTTCTCGAGGCTCAGCACCTTCAGGCTTTTCAACTCCTTCAGGTGGACGATCCCGGCGTCGGTGATCCGGGTGCCGTCGAGCACCAGGACGCGCGCCGCTTTCAGCGATCGGAGATGGATCAGGTCCCCGTCGGCCGCCCTGTCCCCCTCGAAGCCGACGACGAGCCCGTCGGGGAGGAACAGGCCTCCCGGCGTGACGTAGCCTCCCACCCGCTCGAGCGCCGCGATGTCCCGGGCCCGTGTTCGGTCGGCGTCGTCCCCTCGTGCTGGGCCCGCCGCGCCGAGAATACCCAACGCCAGTACGACCATCCCCACTCGGGATCGAACCTTGACCATTGCCTGAGCCTCCATGCCGGGAATGCAACGGCGCGGATCGTATCGCGACCTGAAAAGCCTGTCCATGCGAGGATCGCCGGTCGCGACCTTCGCCTTTCGCCTTTCGCTCCCGGCCGTCGTCGGAGCGTCGCCACTGGCCTCCTGTGACTGGCGTCGTGGCGTGCTGTCCGCGAGGGATCTCGCGTGACGGGAGATTCCCGCGGCCCGTGGGCTTCTGGCCGCCGAGGCTCCGGATGGTCTGATCTGGTTCTGGGTCGGGCCCCACGACGAGTTAGGAACGCCTGCTGGCGAATGCCTGATCCCTGACGCGGCGCCAGGAGGGGGACGGAGCCGTACAGATCGCGATGGACTTCGTTGCACTTTCCCGGGCCGCCGGTCAGGGCGACGGCGTCGGCGACACCGAGCCCGATGTTCGGTTCCGGAGATGCGGGCGAGGGGCGGTGAAATGCGGGCGACTCGGGCCGGGCGAGGGCTCGCCGGCCTCGTCGGCCATCCAGTCCGCGGCGCCGGGACGTTCGGCCTCGTCCGCGGTCGGTGCGGGTGGGGCCGGGGCCGCTGGCGGCGGCGGGACCGGCCGCTGGGCCAGGTGGAAGCCGCCGCAGCGCCGGCATCGATAGACCGACAGCCGGTAGCCCGGCCGCTGGCGGCCCGTCGCGCGGTTCCAGACCTCCAGCCCCACCCGGTGGTCATCCGCGGTGCGGCGGTCGGCGAAGAACGTCTTCCCGCAGGCCGCATCGGCCTGGGGCAGGATCACCTGGGGATATGGCATCTCGATTCCACCTCCTCCATCGGTCCGACGATCGCAGACGACGATCATGGCCGGGTCTGGATGCGAACCACATGCCGCGCCCGGCCCGATTCGGAGCACTTGATGTCTGCCGTCGGGGCAAGAAGCCGGGAAAGGATGTTCCACCGGCGGCATCCTTCGAGCCCCGCCGCCGGTCCGACATAGATCTAACCGACCGGCGGGTCGAAGGTGACGGACTTGATGCGGGGAATCTGGATTTGTTGCATCAAGGCAACGCGGGGTGCGGGCGCAAGGAAGGCGGGAATGGGGCGGAGCTACTGGATCTTCGCCACGAATTCGACCTCGTCTTCCCAGTAGGCGGGGAGCCCGGCCCAGGGATTGGGGGACTTGCCGTCGGTGACGTAGATATATCCGATGCGCTTGATGATCGCTTCCTTGAGGAGGGCACGCATGGCCTGGGCGTCGGGGACCTGGTAGGCCAGCGCGGCGAACTGGGAGGGCTGGAAGGTCCTGAGGTTCTCGGGCAGCTCGAAGGCGGAGAATCCGTCGGGCCGGGCGAAGACGCAGGCCACGTCGACGGCGTGGCGCGAGAGGAACGAGTCGTCGCAGGTCTGCCCCGGGTCGCCGATGAGCAGGGCGCCCGGGCGTTTCTCGCGGGCGTAGGAGCCGACCTCGGAGACGAAGGCGGCGTGCGCGGCGTCGCAGGGCTGACGGTCGAGGAAGAACCCGGTGACGAGGGGATAGAAGCGTAGCCAGGCGTCGATGTCGGCCTTGATCTTGGTAACCTGGCGATCGCCGAATTCGAGGTCGACGTAGCCGATGAGCCGGACGCCGCGGCCGGCGGCCTCGGCGATCGCGGCGGCGTAGTCGGGATTCCGCTCCGGGCCGGGGCCGCTCCGGGGATTCACGACGACGACGAGGTCCACCTTCGGGGCGGCGTCGGTGAGCCGTCGCCACTGCTTGCGGTCCTCGCCGGCCGGGTAGATGTACGCGGGGACCAGCAGCCGCAGCCGTCGCGACGGCGGGCCGGTCTCGGCCGGGGCACCGCCGGCGGCCTGGCGATCGACGGGGAACGACGCTTCTCCGGGTCGACGCGGGGCGGTCGCCCCGCGGAAGTTCTCGCCGACGCCGGCCGGCGGGTTCGCCCCGGCCGCCCCGTTGCCGCCCGGGAGGGGCGGCTGGATCGACCACAGCGCGATGGTCGCGAGCAAGGCCGTGATCGCGACGCCTCCGGCGAGCGCCGCGACGCGGCGGCCGCGCGGCCCCGCCGAGGTTGGCCGGGCCGATGTCGTGGCCAGGACGCCCAGGTCGTCCTTGCGGTCGATGGCCAGCGTCTGCTCCAGGGGCGGCAGGATCTCCGTCCGGATCGCGTCGGGGTCGGCGCTGTCGGGGATCGCCGCCGAAGGGTCGCCGGAACCCTCCGAATCGGCGGGGAACCACCAGGAGGGGACCTCGTCCAGGTCCCCCTCGCTGCTACTCGAGGCCGGCGTCTGCCCGATCGTCAGGCCCGTCCCGCAGACCGGGCAGCGCGTCCGCTTGCCGGAATGCCGGTCCTCGGCCTTGAATACCCGACCGCAGCCGCAGACCACACGGATCATCGTCTCGTTCTCCCCGGCGCGATCGCGCCCCGCCGTCAGGGGCCGTCCTCGCCGTCCCTTCCGCTCGCCTCGGTCACGAATCGACGGTCCCCGGCGCCTTTCACCCCGGCCCCGGCTGTCCGGTCGCACGGAGCCGGTCCCCCGCGTCGCGCAGCCCAACCCGGCCGCGGATCGACCGCCCGGGATCCCAAGCGATGTGCCACGAGGAAAGGTATTCTCAACGAACATTCTAAAACGTCGCCGCGGCCAGCGTCCACCGGACCGTCCCGAACCGCAATGGTGGAACAGCACGACCGATGCCGATACGCCCGGAGCTCTCTCCAACCCGGCATCGCAGGACTCATCCCGGGACTGATCCTCGGCCGGTCCAGTTGATTGGATCCGTGGATCGATGTCCCTTCGATCATGAAAGGAAATGCCGGATGTTTGGGTCGCAAGCGGTGCGGCGGGCCGTCTGGGCGGGGATCGGCTGATCGTCGGGCCTGGGGCGGGCCGATACAAGGGGGCAATGGGGACCCGCCCGGCGAGAGGATTGCGCCGCGGCGGGCCGGTGAGTCGCCGGTCGCCCTGGGCCGGTGAGGCCGGCGGGGGATGGGAGTCCGGTTCCCGTCCGCCGGTGGCGTCCACCGCCCGATACCAACGTTTCGGAACCGACTGGGAACGGAAAGGATTTCGGCATGGTCAGGCTCCGCAACGCCCTTGTGATGGCGGCGATGGCCGTCGGGGGATTCGGCTGCTCGCACTTCCACGGCGGGAATGGGCACGATTATGCCCACTGGTCGATCTTCCACTGCTCGGAGTGCGACGATTTCCCGGCCCCGGCGTATGGTCCGGGCGGCTCGATGATGCCGGGGAGCTCCTCCGGCACCGAGCCGACGAGCTCCGCGTCGACGAGGACGGCGACCCCGACGTCATCGAACTTGCAGCCGTCGAACGAGGAAGCGATCTCCACGCCGTCGGACGAGCGACCCGGGACTCCGACGACCGAGCCGGCCAACCCCCCGGCCGGTGCTGGTACCGGTGCTGGTGCGGGTGCGCCTGTGACACCGCCGAGCCCGCCGCCTGCCAATCCCTGATCCATCGAGGGGAGGAGCCCCGTCATGTCGAGATACCTGCGTGCGATAGCGCTGGCCCTCCTGGCGATGACGGCCCTGGCCGCAACGGGCTGCATCCACACCTGGACCCAGACATACGCGGAGTTCCCGCCGTCGATTTACAACACGCCGCACACCCACGGGCAACCGGATCCCGCCGACGGCTGAGGCCCCCGTTACCATCCGAGAGGCCGGCGATGTCAATCGCCGGGTGATTGGCTCCGGGCGAACCGGCGACGCCAGACGCCGGGTTATCCCTGCCGAGCCGTCGGGTCACCCCGGAAGGAAGGATTCGGCGGCCGACGTCGCCGGTTCGCCGGGGTTTCCCCGGCGGATATCGCCGCCGGCAACGACTCGGACACTCATTCGAGTCCTTCGCGGTTGCAGTCCTCGGCCGATCGAGGCCCCGGCTCGGTTCGTCCCGCGGCGCCAGCCCGACTGCTGCGCGATCACCGCCGCGGGAACGCCGCGGCGATCTGCTTGATGGCGCGGCGGAGGTCGGCGACCGAGGGGAAGCGGTCGTCGGGCTCCTTCCTGAGGCACCGCTGGATGAGGGCGTCGACAGGCCCGGCGTATCGGGCGTAGCGCCCGGGGATGGCCGGAACGATGGAGGCAGGCGGAACGATCGCATGCTGGTCGTCGAGCTCTTCGATCGACCGGCCGCGGAACGGGAGGCGGCCGGTGATCATCTCGAACATCACGATGCCGAACGAGTAGATGTCGGCGCGGACGTCGACCGACCTGGGGTCGCGGAACTGCTCGGGGGCCATGTAGGCGCCGGTGCCGAGCCGGGCGCCGGTGCGGGTGAGCCGAGGCGACGCGGTTCCCGTCGGCGAGACGTACTCGCTGGTAGCGGGCTGCGCCGTGATCGTCGAGGGCGAACTGCCCGCGGGGCGCGACGGGGCAGCCGTGTCGGGCCGGTGCCGGACGCCGGAGACCGCCCGAGACGCGGGTGCCGGCGTGGGCGGAGGTGAATGGGCGGTCGTCCGGCCATTTGCCTTCGCCGGGCCGCCGATGGAGGCGGTCCGGTCGCGGGGGTCGGTCCAGACGATCGGCTGATGGGTCGTCGGCTCGGCCAGCGGGATCGAGCCATCCGGCAGCTCGGGGCGGACCGCGACCATCTCCTCGCAAACGCGCGCCAGCCCAAAGTCGGTGATCTTGAGCGTCCCTTTCTCGGTGACGAGCAGGTTGCCCGGTTTCACGTCGCGGTGGCAGTGCAAGCCCTGGCGCAGCGCGTGCTCGAGGCCGCCGCAGAACTGGTAGGCGAACCGGAGCACCTGCGGCAGGTCGAGCCTCGGCGTGCCGATCCAGCGATACAGGTCGCCCCCCTGCACCAGCTCCAGCACCACGTACGGACGCCCGTCGATCACCTCGACGGAATGAGCCCGCACAATGTTCGGATGGTCGCCGAGCTGGGCCCAGAGGCGGCATTCGGCCGCGAACCGCTTGACCCGGATGCGACTGCCCAGCAACTCGCCCCGCAACGTCTTGAGCGCGACCACCTTGCGGCCGTCGACGCCCAGATGGTCGCTGACCACGTAGACCAGGCTCATCCCGCCTTCGTGGATGTCGAACACCTGGAACCGGTTGCCGATCCAGTCGCCGATCCCGATGCTGCCCGCCATGGTGGATCGTCCCTCCCTTCTCGGTCCCCGGGTGCAAGCCCGGGCCGGACGCCCCGTCCGCCGGTCGCAGCGAGGCGACACGACGCGACCGGCTCGACCTGGCGATAACGCGATCCTGGCCTGGTCTGGTTCTTCCTGTTACGCAATCAGGACATCGAAGGTTTGATCTGGCTCGGCCCTCGGGCCGCGGCTGCGGCCGTGGCTTTCTGCCGGTGTGCGTTCGTTGTTTCGTTCCCATTCGGGGAGGCGGGTGTCGGGAGCGGGCCGTCATGCACGAGCGGGTCGCTCGATCATCCTGGGCGACGAACTCCTTTCTTTCATCGCGCGGGAGCACGCCCCCATGTCATCAATGGCATCCGACAATCGTCGAATCATGATCGTACTTCGGGGCCTGGAGGAAAGGCGGGCAGTCCCCGATGTTCACCTGGTGGGGCGGGGATTGAAGCCGGCTCCCACGTTTTCTCTTCGCCAGGCTTCCCCGGTGACCCAGCTTGGCGATTTCGACGCAAGGAGGGGGGGATTGCCGGGCGATTGGCACGGACCCTACTAGATTATCGGCGTTCCCTACGGAATATTTGGACCGACGAACTCCCGAGAAGGTTCGGTGATCGGCGCAAGGGGCCGCTTCAGAGAGAGGCCGGCGGCGGGATGGACCTTGTGGCGGCAGGCACGAATGGGGGCCTCACCGGGGCGAGGCGCCGCGTGGGCGGCTGGCTCCAGGTTCTGGCCAGACTTGTAGTTATGAACCAATTGAGGCGTCTGTGGCGACTTGCTAGAATGACGTGCTGCGAATCGTCGCCGGTGACGGGTCGATCCGGCGGGGTAGGCGCGGTTTCAAAGCTCTGACGGAACGGGGAATGGGAGGCGGCTGTCCCCGTTCTGGCGGAGCGTGTTAGGACACTCCATGCTTGACCCCCGGGCGTCGCGATTCGGGCAGTCGGCGATCCTCAGCGGCTTGATGGATGCCGAGGGCCTGATGGCCTGCTTTGAGGCGATCCCGCCGGCGAAGCGGGACGCGCCGGAGCATCTCGACCGCCGGCTGGCGCGCCAGGCGGTGCAATCGCAGGTCCTGACGCTCTGGCAGGCGCAGCAGCTTCTGCTGGGGCGGACCAGCGGGTTCCAGGTCGACCGTTACACCCTGCTGGAGCTGATCGGCCAGGGGGGAATGGGGCGAGTCTACCGGGCGCGGGACACGCGGCTGAATCGCCAGGTGGCGCTGAAGATCCTGGCGCCGGAGCGGATCAACAACCCGCGGGCGGTGGCACGGTTCCAGCGTGAGGCGAGGGTCGGCGCGCAGTTGCAGCACGAGAACCTCGTGCGGGTGTACGACTTCGGCGAGTCGAGCGGCCGGTTTTACCTGGTGATGGAGTACATCGAGGGGCAGACGATCGGCTCGCTGCTGTCGAAGCAGGGCCCGATGCCCCCGGCGACGGCGGCCCGGTTGGTGCGGCAGGTGGCCCTGGGACTGGAGCACGCGCACCGCAAGGGGCTGATCCACCGCGATGTCAACCCGTACAACATCATGGTGACGCACGACGGCGTGGCGAAGCTGGCCGACCTGGGGCTAGCCATCGACCTGGCCGATGGCGATCGCGTCACGCGCGACGGGGCGACGGTGGGTACATTCGACTACGTCGCGCCCGAGCAGGCGAGGCACTCGCATCTGGCCGACATCCGCAGCGACATCTACTCGCTGGGTTGCACGCTCTACCACATGCTGAGCGGGCAGGTCCCGTTCCCCAGCCCGAGCCTGCCGGAGAAGCTGTTCTCGCACCAGGCGATCGAGCCGACGCCCATCGCGCAGGCCGTGCCGACCATCCCGCCGGGCCTGGCCGAGGTCGTGACCACGATGATGCGGAAGCAGCCGGAGGAGCGGTATTCGACGCCGTTGCAGGTGGCGCAGGCGCTCGAGCCGTTCATCGACGACGGGGCGGCGGTCGTGCGGGGCGA